>JASFGZ010000123.1:0-9923 GCA_050123495.1 Desulfobacterales bacterium | reverse complement strand
GGTGGAACTATATAAGGCGTCAGGCCGAATCCCAATTTGTAAAGCTCACTCGACCCACGATCTTTGCCTCGGATACCGACCCCGGCGCCTGCCAAAAACTTGAAAGATGTGTGCAGAAGTATAGCATGTCCGATGCCGTACAGGTAAATTCCAGGGATTTTTTTGATCTCGACCACCGGGGGTTTACCGATCGGGTTGGCGCGATCTGCATCAATCCACCTTACGGCCGCCGGTTGGGCAGGCGGAATGAGTCCGAAAAATTTTTTCATGCAATTTGTGACAAACTTAAGCACGAATATCAGGGGTGGAATCTGGTGTTGTTTGCGCCCGGCCGAAAATTGGCCGGTACGCTTCCTTTTCAAACGAAATCCTATCCCATCTTGCACGGCGGGCTGAAACCGGTCTTATTGATCGGCAAGATTCAGTGAATTCCAGACCGAATTGTTAATTGACAGTACCAAGTTTCTTACCTATTATCGCTACGCGACGACTGCAGATTTTGTTTTGACGACTAAGGCATAGAAGCGGATACGTCTCGCTGCAGAATCCATTTTTCCATTATTCCTTAATGATTATGCCAAACCTTTTGATCACCAGGCAAACAAGTTTAATTTCGTCATATTAAGATGTTAATGAATTTTATGGAGGTACCGATGAATCTTAAAGATCTACGTATAAACGGCAAGCGCCTGCAAGGCGCTCTGGAAGAAATGGCCAAAATCGGGGCGACACCGGGCGGTGGTGTTCAACGCTTAACCCTTTCGGATGAAGACAAACAGGCCAGAGATCTCTTTGTAAAATGGCTGGAAGCGCTCGACTTAGAAATCACGATCGATGAGATGGGAAGCATTTTCGGTAAACGGGCGGGAAAAAATAACGACCTGGCGCCGGTGATGAGCGGCTCGCATATCGATTCCCAGCCGAAGGGAGGTCGCTTTGATGGCATTCTCGGCGTTATGGGACCGCTGGAAGTTCTGCGGACGCTTCATGAAAACAGCATCGAAACTGAGCGGCCGATTATGATCGTCGACTGGACCAATGAAGAAGGCTCCCGCTTTGCCCCTGCCATGGTGGCTTCCGGTGTATGGGCCGGAGCACTCGAGCGCGATTGGGTCTATGACCGCACCGATATTAACGGCAAACGCTTTGAAGATGAGCTGATCCGCATTGGATACAAAGGAACCGTGCCGGCTAAAAAATGGCCGGTACACTGCTATTACGAGTATCATATCGAACAGGGGCCCCTGCTGGAGCGCGAAGGCAAAACAATCGGTGCACCCAGAGGGATCCTGTGCCTGCACTGGTATGATGTGTATCTCGAAGGAGAGGCCAATCAGGTTGGGCCGACGCCCATGGAAGGCCGGCATGATGCCCTGTGCGCTGCCGCCGAGATGATTTTGAAAGTCAATGCGCTTCCGGATCTAATGGGGGGCAATATGGTGGCCACCGTCGGCGAAATTCAAAATTATCCGAATTCCAGAAATATCATTCCGGATAAAGTTCACTTTACGGTGGACATCCGCTCCTGGGACGATGACCATGCCATAAAGGCATGGGAGCTGGTTCGCAAAGATTTTGAAGAAATTGCGGCTCGCAGAGGCTGCCCGATTAAAATAGAAGAAACCTGGCGGGTTGCGCATTCGCCCTTTGACGAAAAGCTGGTACAGCGCATCCTGAACGTTGCCGGCGATCTGGGTTATTCCAGCTGGAAGATGGTCGGCGGCGCCGGCCATGATGCCTGTTATATGAACCAGGTCTGTCCGACGGCGATGATATTTGTCCCCAGCATCGGCGGCCGCAGCCACGTTGAAGTCGAAAACACCAAATGGGAAGACTGTGAAGCCGGCACGAATGTTTTGCTGCAGGCGATCCTGCAGTCCGCCAACGAAAAGTAGAAGCGATCTTAAAAATGCATCTAACGCCCAATAGCTGCGTTGCCCCATGAAACGGGATTCGCGCCAATTTTGTTACACTTAGGTGCATCATGAGCCTCATTAAAATGTTCACATAAGGCAATTTTTAACTGATCACATGCCAACTTCCGTGCCGGCCTTACAAGACGGCTTTCCAGTCGGCCAGTGAGACATAATAAAAAACCAATTCCGAAAAACAGAACAGAATCGGCAATCTTAACTTATTTTCTTTTTCGTGTTTTATTTTTTTACGATGAACCCAATTTTCAAACAGCCTCCACCCTACCTCATTTAGAATTTTCGCCCTATTTTCGGTTTACCTGATAAAAATAAAAATCTGCACACCATGATCAATTTTTTATTTGACCAATCGGTCATTGTTGACTATAATGTCAAATATGACCTTTTAGTCAGAAAATAATTTTCATGGTAGCCAATAGAAGGAAAACAAAGAGACCACGAGATAATCGCCAGCAGCGACGTGCCGGTATTACCCGTCAAAAACTGCTTGAAGCCGCAAGGAGCGTTTTCGCTGAAAAAGGCCTGGATTCGGCCACCATCGCCGACATCACCGAACGAGCCGATGTCGGCAAGGGCACATATTACTATCACTTTCGAGATAAAAATGGTGTCATCACGGAACTCATCAAAAGTGTGCTGGGCGAACTGGTGGCCGCAATCGAAATGAAATGTTCCCATATTGGGGATGTATCTGAACTGATGGACACCATAATCGGGACGCATATCGAATTTTTCAGCAATCGCTGGGAGGATTTTATGCTTTATTTCCAGGGGCGTGGCGATATTCATCTTGAGCAAGGCTACGAAGGAATAGAAACACCCTTTCTTAATTACCTTGAATCTATGGAAGATCTGATCGAATCGGTCATCCAAGGGCAAATTTCGAGACAGGCCTTGCGTCGCATCGCCTGCGCCGCCGCCGGTTTCGTATCCGGATATTATTCGTTTTCCGTGATTGCCAGCGAAGATGAAGATGTGGATAAAACGCTGAGGTCTCTGCGGGGTGCTCTGGTTTCAAGTCTTACCCGCTTCATCAGCGAAGCGCTACCCCAATCCGATTTAATTGCAAAACAGACGGAGGCAGATGATGCCCCGCTCGAACGGAGATGAACGTGAACCCAAATAGATTCGCTCGAGAAATAAAATCTAAAGAAATCTGGGAACTTGTATCCGACCTTGCTAATCCGAACCGCGCTACCCAGGACATTTATGAAGTTCGAGTTACAACGGATTTAGACGAGTGCCAGGCCATCTGGCGGGCCGTCATTCCCGGTGAACATATCACCGACCTCTGGGAAGTGCGAACATGTTTTCAACAGCATTATAAGCGCCCCTTGAATTTCATCGTGGTGGAGGACGACGAAGGAATTTGCGGTCTGCTGCCATTAAGTTTGATCGAGGAGCTACGCTGCTATGGATACTTCCCGGGCGAAACCTGGCACTGTAAAACCTGGCTGGAACAAAACCGCATCTATTTTCGCAACGGCGGACCCCAGGCGCTGTTGTCCCATTGCAATCTGCCGTACCATCTAAACTATTTAACAGTGCCCAAAACCCAGACCGACGGTAATCTGGTCGTCGACGAAATCGGCTATTTGTTTTCACCGCCGCACTATGATTATGACATCCAAAACTATTTTACAGAATTCTCCCACAAATCCATCAAACAAATTTTGCGCGAAGTAGCTGAACTTGAGAGCCGGGGTGTCTCGTACCGCCTTGACGATTTATCGGATTTTAACCTGATGATTAAGCTCAATATCAGCCGTTTCGGAACCAATTCGTATTTCTACGATCGCCGCTTCCGCAAAAGCTTCCGCAGTCTGGCCCATTTTCTTCATGATAAAGGCTGGCTTCGATTCACCACCGTATTAATCGGCCATGAACCGGCGGCGGTTGATATGGGCTGCCTGTATAAGGGTGAGTACACTTTGCTGGCAGGTGGAACCAACTCCTCTTTTCCGGGTGTCGCCAAACTGATTAATCTCCATCACATTCAGCGTGCCTGCAATGAGCGCATGCAACAGGTGGAC
Organism: Desulfobacterales bacterium; assembly: GCA_050123495.1. Classification (GTDB taxonomy): domain Bacteria; phylum Desulfobacterota; class Desulfobacteria; order Desulfobacterales; family JAHEIW01; genus JAHEIW01. Next base: position 5,956 of record JASFGZ010000123.1, on the reverse strand, counting down.
TTTCTGTGTGGGGATTTCAACTGGAAAAAACTGTTCCATCTATCCCCGAGACCGTTGTTTATGCTTTCCAACCTTCCTTCGGTCGTCCCTGAATCGGCTATTTCGAGGGCGAGCCTGCATACGGTAAATGGTTAATACACCGATTGTTGTCGTCGGAACGACATCCGATTACATTGACCTTATCCGCAAGGGACATCCGGGCAGGGCGATTTTCGTTACGGATCCTGATGAACGGGCCAGAGCTCACGAACCTGAACCTGAAATGCACGAAGAAATATTATGCAATCTACGGGATACCGGAGAGGTTGTTGCGGCATTAAAAACCCATCTGCAGCAATGGAATATGCAACCGGCGGGTATCGCCTGTTTTGATTGCGAATCACTGGCATCAGCCGCATACATTGCCCGCTCGTTTGCTCTGCCATTTGTGACACCGGAGGCGATTGGCGCATGCCGCAACAAATTCCTGTCTAAAAAAATTTGGCGCGCCAGCGGCCTGCGCTGCCCCCCGGCCGAGATTATCCGCAACTCTTCGGAAATACCTCATCTTCTGAAACACTTCACGCTGCCGGTAATTATTAAACCCCTGACCGGCTCAGGCAGCGAACTTGTTTTCAAATGCGATACAGACAAAGACTGCCACCGCGCTTTTGTTACAATTCAAAACCGACTGGCTGGCCATCCGGATATTCGCATGTACACGCAGGGTAAAAATGGGTTCACCAAAATGGACTGCCGCCGAGAATTCGTCGTCGAGACTTTCATTGCGGGAAGGGAGTACAGCTGTGACGTAATAATCGACAGAGGTCACTTACAGATCATCCGCACGGCCGAAAAACTACCGGCCCTCGATCAAACCATCGGCACCACACTGGCATATATCGTGCCGGCGCAACTCCCTGCGGAACTCGATCAATTGCTGTTTCAACGTCAACTGATTACCGCCGCCCACGCCCTGGGAATTGAGCGGGGTCTGTGCATGGTTGACTTCATCGTCAATACCGGAGGAACATATTTTCTCGAATTAACACCACGCCCCGGCGGTGATTGTCTTCCCTGGCTCATCCGTGAAAGCTGCGGTCTGGACATGCTGGGCTTGACTCTGGATTTTGCCGCAGGAATCCCGATTCAGCTGCCGGAGGCATCAGACTGGAAAACACTTGTCGGCGTGCGTTTTTTTGCCAAATCGGCCGGAACCATTCGATCGGTCGACACTTCCGGCATTGAACAGGACAGTCGCATAACATCGTATTATCTAAAAGCCCGGCCCGGCTATCGGGTGACCCTGCCGCCGGAAGACTACGACTCCCGAATTCTGGGACATGCCGTATTTGAACCGCACCACAATCGTTCCCTGTTGCATCAGTGTCGCCAAATCGGAGCCAAACTGTCTGTTGAAATGGACCTGTTGCATGCTGAATAATCGCGATATCATCAAAAAAGCCGCAGATCTGCTCGCCCGTCCCTTGCCTTTATTAGAGGAGCAAGAACTGCTAAATTATGTTCGGCCATTTCTGGCGAGAGCCACTGAATTTACAACCGCTTTTCGTAAACACGGTTCACCGCTTTATCTTTTCGATAAACAGGCATTGCTGGGACGGGTGCAACAGCTCAGAGACGCGTTTAAAATGTTTTTATCTGATTTTCATATTTATTATGCGGTAAAAAGCAACAACCATCCGCTGCTGGCAGGCAGTCTGGTGGATTGCGGTCTGGGACTGGACGTATCCAGCGGCCTGGAGCTCAAACTGGCGCTAAAATGCGGATGCCGGAACATTCTATTCAGCGGACCAGGAAAGACCGCCGCAGAGCTTGAGCTGGCCATCGCCCACGCCACCGACATTACGGTGCTGATGGACAGTTTCGGCGAACTGGAGCGTCTCCAACATGTCGCCGCCCGGCATCACCAACAGGTGGTTGCGGGTGTGCGCCTGACGACGGACGAACACGGACTCTGGCGTAAGTTCGGTATCCCCCTCACGGATCTAAAAACCTTTATGGATCAGGCCCAGAAGCACTCCCACGTTAAGTTCAGCGGTGTGCAATTTCATACCAGCTGGAACCGCACCCCCGGGGCACAGGTGACCTTTCTTGAACGTATAGGGCAAACATTGCAAAAGCTTCCCTCAAAACATCTCAACGCAATTCGATTCCTTGATATCGGCGGCGGTTACTGGCCGTCCCGGGGAGAATGGCTGCAACCGGCCGGCACACCGGCCGGTCGGTTGCGCCAGTCCATAGAGCCCGAACTACAGCAAACCGTCCGTCACCATAAACTGGAGGCCGAACCTATCGAGGCTTTTGCCCGAAAGATCAGCAGGGCATTGAGCGATCACATCTTTCCGTTGATTCAATGCAGGATTTTCATCGAGCCGGGTCGCTGGTTGAATAATGATGCCATGCACCTTCTTCTGACGGTGGTCGATAAAAAAGCCGATGATCTGGTAATCACCGACGCCGGCACCAATGTCATCGGCTGGGAACGCTTTGAATCCGATTATGCACCGGTCATCAATCTTTCCCGCCCCTCCGAAAACGAGCATGGCTGCCTCGTGCTGGGATCCCTGTGTACACCCCATGATGTCTGGGGTTACAGCTATTTTGGCGACGGCATCGAACCCGGCGATGTTCTGCTGATCCCCTCTCAGGGCGCCTACACCTATAGTCTACGCCAGGAGTTTATAAAGCCTCTGGCAAACGTCATGCCGCTCTAATTTCCTCTTTTTTTTGACAATCCAGCTGGTAAAATGGTACTCTTCGGCTCGGGAACCAATATTATTAGGGATTATTTATGCAAACCAAGCTTTACCTTGATATGTTGCCCCAGCCTGACAACACGAGTTGCGGGCCAACGTGCTTGCATGCCGTCTACCGTTACTATGATGATGTCATGCCGCTGTCACAGATAATGAACGAGGTCACGGAATTAAAGGAAGGGGGGACCTTGGCTGTATATCTGGCCTGTCATGCTCTCAATCGAGGCTACCGGGCGACCATCATCACTTACAACCTGCAAATCTTCGATCCGACATGGTCGACGGCATCGCGAGAAGAGCTGATTGAAAAACTTGAGAAACAGGCACTGCATAAAAAAAACATCCCCGGGTTTGAAGTAGCGACCAAAGCCTACCGGCACTTCCTGAAACTTGGCGGTCAGCTTCAGTTTGAAGTGCTCACCGCCGGTCTGATTCGCAAGTATCTAAAGCGATCGATTCCCCTGTTGACTGGACTGAGCGCCACCTATCTTTACGATTCCTCACGAGAATTGTTCGATGAAAATGAGATTGTTTATGACGACATCCGGGGAGAAACCCAGGGCCACTTTGTCGTTTTGGCCGGCTATGACATGCGCGATCGCAGCGTTCACGTGGTCGATCCGTTTAAACCGAACCCTATAGCACCCGGCCAATATTATCAAATAAATATCTATCGCCTGATCTGCGCCATTATGCTGGGAGTGTTGACCTATGACGGAGACATATTGATTGTGAAGCCACACAAGAAAAAAGCAAGATCTAAATGCCGGTTAAGATCAGGCAACCGCAGAAGGATGCCGTGATTCAGTTTTAACTGCAGGGGCCGGGCGCTGCCCAGCGTGGCGAAGATGGGCGCCGGATAGAAAAGATGGCCACAGAGGGCCGCTCACCTTCTGTTAGATGACACGAACGCCTCTCGACGCTGCGCAACACCGCTCAATGTTAAAAGATGAAAATTTGAAGACCAGTTTTAAAAACCCTGAAACGGCTCACGCTTAATAAACCGCCCTCTGCCCACCTCACCGACAAACTCCATCTGATCGCCGTTCCATTGCGACACTTTTTGGCCGCGCGAATAGACCGCCCTGGGCATACCGGTGACCTCAAACCCCTCATAGGGGGTGTAGTCAACGTTCATATGGAGCTTGCTCTGGGTGACGGTGAATTTCTGATCCGGATTGAAGACCACAATATCGGCATCCTTTCCGACTGTGATTTCACCTTTGTCTTTGAGGCCGAACATGCGGGCCGTACCGGATGAAAGCACATCCACCATCTTTTCAAGGGTGATCCGCCCTTTGGCCACACCTTCGGAATGAAGCATGATTAACAGCGTTTCGATTCCCGGAGCGCCATTGGGAATTTTCTTGTAATCGTCTTTGCCGTTCATATCCTTTTTGCCCTTGAAATCAAAGGGGCAGTGGTCGGTGGCCACGACCTGCAAGTCGCCGCCGCGTAAACCCTCCCACAGGGCCGCGTTGCTTTCCTTGGTCCTCAGCGGCGGTGACATGACATACTTGGCGCCGTTCCAATCCGGTTCCTTGTAACGCTCTTCATCCAGTAAGAGATACTGCGGGCAAGTCTCGGCATAGATATCAATGCCCCGGTCACGGGCCGCTTTTACAATCCAGAGGCCTTCTTTTGATGACAGATGCACGATGTAAATCCGTGATCCGGTCATCTCCACCATTTTAGATGCCCGGTAGATGGCTTCTTCTTCAGCCAGATTCGGGCGGCTGACCGCATGGTAATAGGGCTCCAGTTTGCCTTCTTTTTCCAGAACCGCGTTCATGTGATCAATAATGTGAACATTTTCAGCATGCACCTGCACCAGACCGCCATGTTGTTTGGTCTGTTCCAGGAGCTTGATCATGGTGGCATCATCCACCCGGAAGTCATAGACCATAAAAATCTTAAAGCTCGGCGTGCCGTAATCCAGGCAGGCCTTTTTAACTTCCTCGATGACGTCCGGCCGTGGGTCCATTACGGCCGGATGCAAAGAATAATCCACCACCGCTTTTCCTTCCGCCAGGGCTTTTTTGCGTTCCAGGGCTTCGAGCAGGGTTTCGCCCTTTTGCTGCAAGTCAAAATCCACCACACAGGTCACACCCCCGCAAGCCGCTGCTATGGTGCCGGTTTCATAGTCATCCTGAGCATGGGTCCCCATAAACGGCATGCAAAGATGGGTATGCGGATCGATGGCGCCGGGGAGAAGATAGTTTCCCTTGGCATCAACCACTTCATCCGCCGGGTTGTCCAAATCCGTCCCGATTGCTTTGATTCTATCGCCGTCTGCAAAAACGTCGGCCACATAACGACCGCTGGCGTTAACTATGGTACCTCCTTTAAATAACACACTCATCTGGGCCCTCCTTTGTAAATGGCTCTAGTTTAATGTTTTTCTCCAAACTTTTATTCATAACCGCAGTTTCCTGACGCTTCCAATCCTGCGGCATTTCCTTGTAGGAAATCAAATCCGGAACCGGGCAGACGAATTTGCACAGCATACAGCTTAAGCATTTGTCTTCGATCAAATTCGGCCGGCGACTCTTGGCATCCCATTCAATGGCCTGCCCGGCAGCATCCTGACAGACAATATAGCACTGCCCGCATCCGATGCACTTGTCCAGATCGTACTGGGTAATTCCCTGACGCTCGAGGTCAAAGGCTTCGGTCTCATGCAGATTCGGCAGGGCTTTGCCGATCAGATCCGAGACCCGCTTCAGGCCGCGTTCTGCCATGAAATCCGAAAGCCCTTCGATCATATCCTCTACGATCCGATATCCGTAATGCATGATTCCTGTGGTTACCTGAATCGTTGAGGCCCCCAGCAGGATGTATTCCAGGCTATCGATCCAGGTCTCGATGCCGCCGATTCCGGAAAGCGGTAAATTCAGCTCGTCATTCTGTGCCATGGAGGCGATGAAATTCAGCCCGATGGGCCGCACAGCCGGTCCCGAGGTCCCACTGATGGCCCCTTTTCCGAAAACATTGGGTGTGGGAACAAAATCATCCAGACCGACGGAAGAAATACCGCGTACGGTATTGATGGCGGAGATGGCGTCCGCCCCTCCTTTTTTAGCGTACATGGCCGGTTCATTCATATCCGTAATGTTGGGCGTCATTTTGGCCATCACCGGAATGGATACCACCTCTTTGACCGCTGCGGTAAATCCTTCCAGCAACTGGAAGGCCTGCCC
>JASFGZ010000122.1:0-9967 GCA_050123495.1 Desulfobacterales bacterium | reverse complement strand
TCCTTTAATCCTTAAATTTTTGCCAAAATATGTTGTTTCCTTCTTCGACGCAGCAGGTTCGGGTGGTTGCGGTTTGTTTTCTTTTTTCTTCTTACCAAACAACGGCATCAAGTTACTCCTTTTCGGTTTAATATTATTAGAAGCGGATGTGAGTATACAAATTATTATATATCAAAAAGCAAAAAATCAACAGCTAGTGTTTGCAAAATTTTCATTTTTTTGTGCCCTGACAACTTCTTTTTTTTATGGTATAAATCGTAAATTCCTTGTAGGAGCGGCTTATGAAAAAAACCATCTTCGTTTTTGCTTCAGTCTTTTTTTTCACTTTCGCCAGCTATGCAGACAACGTTTCGGATTCTTCTGAGTTCAAAAAGGCCAGACATCAACTGGTGGAAAAACACATTAAAGGAAAAGGCATATCCGACCCCGATGTTTTAGCTGCCATGCAGGCCGTCCCCAGACACAACTTTGTGCCGCAGGAACTTTTGTCCGCCGCTTACGCGGATCGACCGCTGCCCATTGGAGAGGGGCAGACAATTTCCCAGCCATATGTTGTCGCACTGATGACCGAAATTATTCAGCTTGCTAAAAATCATCGCGTCCTGGAAATCGGAACAGGCTCCGGTTATCAGGCCGCAGTCCTGGCGAAAATTACCAGCGCGGTTTATTCTATCGAGATTAAAGAAAAGCTGTATCATCGGGCAAGCAAAACCTTAAAATCGCTCGGCTTCAACAATGTTAAAACCCGCCACGGTGACGGTTATTTTGGATGGCCGCAGGCCGCCCCGTTTGATGCCATTATGATCACCGCCGCCATCGACCATGTTCCGCCTCCGCTGATAAAACAGCTCAAGGAAGGCGGCCGGCTTGCGCTTCCGCTGGGAAATCCATTTAGTTACCAGAATCTGGTTTTAGTCACCAAACAAGGGAATGATCTCATTGTAAAGCAAATTACAGGCGTTCTTTTTGTGCCCATGACCGGTTATGCGCTAGATAAGTCTTCACCTTAACCGCCAATGATCTAATGATCTATAGTGCCGTTTTCCTTATAGGTTTTTCAACCCTGGCCTTTGAGGTTCTGCTGACAAGGATCTTTTCGATCGGGCAATGGAATCACCTTTCCTTTATGGTGATCAGTATTGCCCTGTTTGGCTTTGCTGCCAGCGGAACTTTTTTAAGCATTCTCAATGCGCGCCATACCGGCCGCCCCCTTTTTGCATCCACCCGCACGTCAGCAGCAACCCTCATCGTTCTGTATACGTCGGCGACCATTCTGTCTTTTATCATCCTCAACAACCTTCCGCTGGATTATTTCAGACTGCCGGTCGAACCGATCCAAAGTGTTTATTTACTCATCGCTTTCATTGTTTTAGCGCTACCCTTCTTTTTTTCAGGCTTTATTGTTGCGCTGGCCTACACCCGATTGCCTGAAAAGACCGGCTGGATCTATTTTGCGACCATGTGCGGCTCGGCCTGCGGTGCGATTTTCCCGGCTGTGTTGCTCCCTGTTTTCGGTGAAGGCCGACTGGTTATTTATGCTGCCCTTATTCCGCTGATACTGATGCCGGTAATTCTTGGCAGCGCGAGCAGAAATCAGCCCGGAACGGGACAACCGAAATCAGCCCGGATCACCCTGGGATTTTTAGGCCTTGGCATCCTTTTGGGGGCAATCTATCTGCTGACATCCTATGGTGATTCGCTAATCCGGGTGAAACCGTCTGCGTACAAAGCCATTTCCCAGGTTCTGCAATTTCCAGATACACATATCGAGAAAACATTTACCCATATCCGGGGACGCACGGATCGAGTCGCCAGCCCGTACATCCGCTTTGCGCCGGGCTTGAGTCTGCGGTACACGGAAACGATAGCGCCACAGAACGCGATTTTCAGGGATGGCGACAATCAGCTTGTCCTGTATCCGCTGAGTTCCCCGGAGGATACCCGTTTTGCGGCATTTAGCCTGCCTTTCAGCGGTTATTTTATTCGCCCGAAAGCTCAGAAGGCACTTGTGATTTTACAGGGGGGCGGATCGGCCGTTGCGAGTGTTTTGGTTTCAAAGATCCGGGATGTTACCCTTGTCGTCGAAAACCCGGCTCTGGTCGAAATTTTGAGCAATCATTACGGTCTTGCGGTTACGTCTCGGCCGCCAAGAGCCTTTTTGTCCCAGACGCCAGGACAATTTGACATCATTCATGTGGAAAACTGGGGGACTTCGATCCCCGGTTCCGCCGCTCTCAATCAAGACCACCTTTACACCATCGATGGGTTGCTTCAATACCTGCAACACCTGACGCCGGACGGTCTGATTATCATTACACGAAGACTATTGCTGCCGCCGGCCGACAGCCTTCGCCTGTGGGCATCCGCCTATGAAGCTTTAAAAATGACGGGTGCCGGGAATCCAGAAGCCCATCTGGCGATTCTCCGCAACTGGGACACCTTTACCCTGTTGGTTTCCAAAGAACCGCTTCCGGATGTGATGCGCCTGCAACGCTTTGCTCGCAATCTTAATTTTGACCTCGTATATCTTCCCGGTATCAGCTCGGATCAAGCCAATCGTTTCAACAAATTTGATGCACCCTATCATTTTATGGAAATCAACCGATTGGCATCCGCCTACCTGAACGGAAAAGAAAACGCCTATTTCAGATCCTACCTGCTCGATATCCGGCCCCAATCGGACGATCGACCCTTTCCCGGTCGCCATTTAAGATGGCTGAAGTTAAAATTGCTCTACCGGACCCTGGGCAGCCGACTCTACGCCCTGTTGATGTCCGGTGAAATCGTGGTGACGGTGGTTTTCATTGAAGCACTGGCTGTCAGCGGTTTTTTACTTTTTCTGCCGCTTTTTTTTGTGCGCCGCAATCATGCAAAACCGTCCATTTCTCAGGTGCTGTATTTTTTCGGGGTCGGCGCCGGATTTATGTTTATCGAGTTGTTTTTTATCAAAAAGTATATTCTTCTTTTCGGCGATCCGATTATTAGCTTTACCGTAGTGGTGGCCGGGGTGCTCATTTTTTCAAGTTTCGGGGGCGCCTGGGCCCAAAAAAAGAATGTGGATATTTTAAAAATGGTGCTTTTTTGTCTGGTGGGTGCCCTCTTGCTGGCTTTTTTTGCACTCAACCTGCTTATTGAACAGCTTCTCCGGCTTCCAGACATATGGCAATATTCGGGGGCGGTGCTGGTATTACTGCCCATCGGATTTCTGATGGGGCTTCCTTTTCCCCTGGGGATGCGCGATATGCTCAGTTTTCCCACCCAGCGGGCATACGCATGGTCGGTAAACGGCTGTGCTTCGGTTCTAACGTCGATTTTATCAGCCCAATCGGCCCTTGTCTTCGGAATATCATTCATTTTAGCTTGTGCCATTGTTGCTTATCTTGTCGTGATTTTCAGCTGGCAACAGATTAACCGAATTTGAAGGCAGCTCGTATGAACGTAAAAGAACCCATTATGCCGATCGAAGTTGAATGTTATGCCGGATATCGGGGAGCAGAAACCCCGCGAATCATCTGGTTCAAGTCTCGCAAAATCGAAATAAAACAAGTGCTCGACCGGTGGCTGGACCCGAATTACCGCTATTTTAAATTATTCGGTGACGATGGTGGGATATATATTATTCGCCACGATATGAACACCTGGACGTGGGGGTTAACCTATTATCAGGAGGCCCAAAAAAATGAAATGAGCTAAAATTAAAAATGATCTAAAATGCCTAAAGTTGAGGAATTCTACCCGTCGAGAGCCTCTGGTTCGAACGATCATATTTATGATAAAAGATGGAGCGCAGCGACACTATAACTTTAGGCATTTTAGCTCATTTTAGGCACTTTAGGCACTTCCAACTCTAGATTACCGATGGAGTTATTTTTATCTGTCTTCCAAGATGAACTACTAATTTTGAGTTTGCTTCCAGGAATCGACCATGCCGACATTGAATAGTTTTCAGCCACCGCTTTTTCTAAAAAATGCTCATGTACAGACCGTTCTGGCCAGCAGCAAGCTCCGCACCCTGGGACCGAATCCCATGGGCGAGGTCGCTCGGAAAAAAATTATCGAAACAAGCGAAGGCGTTAAACTGCTGGGTTATCATTCCGTTCAAAAAGGACAGCGGGCAAAGGGTCTGGTAATTCTGTTGCATGGCTGGGAGGGCAGCGCAGACTCAACTTACCTGCTGCGCTGCGGCCGAAGCCTTTACCACCGGGGTTATGATATTTTCAGATTAAACTTCCGAGACCATGGAGACAGCCACCATCTCAACAGGGGTCTTTTTTATGCCGTCCTTTTAGAGGAAGTTTACCAGGCTGTAATACAGGCTGCCAAACTCACCGGCGGCGGCCCGGTGTTTATGATTGGATTTTCGCTGGGGGGAAATTTCGTTTTGCGCATTTTAAAAAAATGTGTCACTGTTCCGTTTACCAATTTGCGCCATGTGGTGAGCATCAGCCCGGTCCTGAACCCGGAAGAATCAACGATGCAAATCGACCGGATCGCTTTTATTCGAAAATATTTCTTAACCAAATGGCGCCGCTCTCTGGCCAAAAAACAAAAATTGTTTCCGGAACTGTATGATTTTGATAAGGTGATGAATTTAAAAACCATTCAAGCTGTCACCGATTTTTTACTTGAAAAATACAGTGATTTCAAAACAGCGCGAGACTATTTCCATGCTTATTCTGTAATGGGAGCGGCGATCGAAGATATCAATATCCCGACAACCATCATCACTGCTGAAGACGACCCGATCATACCCATAAAAGAATTTTATGATCTGAAACTGAATAAACACATCCAGCTTATTATCCATCCCTACGGGGGGCACAATGGATTCATTACCGGATTCAAGCTGCAAAGCTGGTATGAAAAAAGAATCATCGATCTTTTCGATCAAAAATGTGGAAAAACGGAGGAATATTATGGCTGACGACAAGACGACTGAAATTTTAAAAAGTGCGATTCTGATGGAAAAAAGAGGCCAGGCATTTTATGAAAAGGTGGCCCAGCAGGCATCCGGAAAAATTGTAAAACATTTTTTTGAAATGATGGCCGATGAGGAAAAAAATCATATCCGAATCCTTTCGGAGCAGTTTAAAGCCTATCAAAACAACAAACAGTTTGATTCCGGGGAATTTGATGATCAGCACGAATCCGATATCTCAACCCAGGTGATTTCACGGGAAATCAAATCAGAAATATCAGCGGCTGCCTTTGAAGCGGCCGCAATATCGGCAGCAATGTCCATGGAAGAACGTGCCATTAAACTCTATTCCGATCGTGCCGGAACCGCGACCGATCCAAATGAGAAAACGCTGTATAATTGGCTGGCAAAATGGGAAGCCCAGCATTTGAACTTTCTGGCCAATATTGACCGGGAACTGACTGAAGACATCTGGTATGATCAATCTTTTTGGCCATTTTGAAATTGTTCTCTATCCCGCCATATTTAAAACGCGGCCGGCGTTACGAAACGCTTCGAATCGCTTTTCTTATAAAGATCATTCTGATTTTGTTTGGCTGTCCGGCAATTTTAATCGCCGGAAATGAGTGGGAATTGATTGAAAAAGAAGATGGCATTGGCTTATATACCAGAAAAGTGACCGGTCGTTCCGAGCTCGAATTTAAGGGGATCTGTCTTGTAAAACAACCGATTGAAGTGATCGGATCCGTATTGTCTGATATCCCGTCCTATCCCAAATGGTTCTTTAAGTGTATTGAATCCAAAAGAATCCCGTCTAAAAATACTTCCGAACTCAATCTTTTCCTATATATCGCCATTGATACCCCGTGGCCATTTTCAGACCGGGATGTCTTGTATAAGACTGAAGTAATCATCGATCACGCTTTAGGAAAAGTTGAAATCTACAGTATCGCACTAAAAGAGCAATTTGTTCCTTTGAGAAGCGGTTATGTTCGCATCACAGATTCTGAACATCGCTGGATCCTTGAAAGCGTTTCTGCTGAACAAACACGCATCACATTTATCAATCGCACCAATGCGGCGGGACCATTTGCAAATTATATCTCCAATCCCGGCACCCGCAACACGACTGTTCGCTCGCTTAGGAACTTGATAGAGATCGCAAAAGACCCCAAATATGCGAAAGCCGGAAAAAATTGAGAAATGTTGTGCTGCTTCAAAAAAGTAACCTTTGGATTCCCTCGGGCGCTTGCCATTTGACCCGATGGAGATCTATTGATTTAATCATTATTCACGCAGCGGAACCAGCAGAATCGCACAGGGAGCCTTTTCGAGAATGGTCATTCCCACATAATCGACCCGGCCGAGGCTCATTTTTTCCGGAAGCTGATGGCAGCCCAAAATGATGAGGTCTGCGTTTATATCGCGCGCCATTTTACAGACTTCCAGGGCTGGATCAGACGGTAAACACGTAAATGAGACCTTTTCCAACTCCCCCAGAAGCGGCTTTATTTTGGAAGCGTACTGTTGTTCTGCATCAGCGACGACTTTAGCCCGATTCGGGTCATCCTCCTCCAGTTCCGTTAACATATAATCCAGAGCGTGAAAGATATGCAGCTCCGCATCATGTGCTCGTGCAAGTTCAATACCTTTTACAAGTGCAAACTCAGCGGCCGCCCCAAATTTAAAAGCCATAAGGATTCGGTTAAACATGATGCCCCTCCCTTGCTTTATGAAGTTTACGCACAGTAAAAAGGTTTAAAATCCAATTCATGATAACCAAAACATCACGGGATGCGAATATAGATTTGTCGATATGAAGTGCGGCCGTATTTCTTATCGGCAGCATAAGTCAGACAGAAACACCAACTGAAGAAGGTTGTATTGTTCGATCAACTAATGTATGATTTTGGCGGTAATATCAATTTATACATGCTTTGATCACCGGCAGTCAAACGATATTTTCCAATTCCAACAGGCCATGATGATGCTTTGCCCTTCCCCGCAATCAAACCCGTTATTACATGAGGTAAATTAAATTGAAGGAATCCAGTGCGCTTAAAGCGGAATTGAATCGATTAAAGAATGAAAAATCGGCGTTTAAAGCCCAGAGCAAACTGCTTGAGAAATTTGTCTCCCTGGCACGATCCCCCGGAAAAGACAAAATGCTTATCAAAATTTTGCAGAAAACACTGGAGGTTTTTGCAGGATTAACCGGGGCCGAAAAAGGAAGCTTGTTTTTACTCGACCGCAAAGGCGTGGTGATAGAGAGTATCTTAACCCGCAGTGATGCAACACCGGAGCAGCGCTCTCAGCTCATCGGGCGCGTTTTAGACAAAGGACTCGCCGGGTGGGTTCGACGGCATCGCGAGCTGGGGTTAATTATGGATACCAAAGAAGATGATCGCTGGTTGGACCTCCCTGATCAACCTTACACCGTTGGTTCAGCCCTGGCAGTGCCCATTCTAAGAGACAAAAAACTGCTGGGTCTGCTCACCCTGCTGCACGCGCAAACCGGCCATTTCAGCGAAGAAACCGCCGAATTGATGAAAATGATCGCCGGGCAGATCGCGATCGCGCTTGAAAATGCGCGCCTGTATGCCAAATTAGAAAATTACTCAAAAGCACTGAATGCAGAGCTTGAAAAAGGCAAAAAAATTCAAAGGGATTTTTTGCCCGCGGATATTCCCCGGATTCCCGGATGGGATATCGACACCTGCTTTCATCCCGCTCGACAGGTCTCCGGGGATTTTTATGACGTATTTATGCTGCCGGGAAATTACGTCGGGCTGGTGATTGCCGATGTATGCGACAAAGGGGTGGGGTCAGCCCTTTATATGGCCCTTTTTCGCAGCCTGATACGGGTTTTTTCCGGACAAATCAGTCTGGGTGGATGGTCCATGGCGAAGTCAGGCAGGGATAAAGAAGCGACATCGGAAGCCGATGTAACCCGCATGCTGCAGGCCGTATCCCTTACCAATGACTATATCTCCGAGGAGCACGGCCATGAGGTCATGTTCGCAACAATCTTTTTTGGGCTGCTTAATCCGGCCACCGGCGATCTTTCTTTTATCAACGGAGGGCACGAACCCCCATGCATTATCGGGCGGCAAGGAATAAAAAAAACGTTAAAGGCAAAAGGACCCGTTGTCGGTGTCATCACCGGTGCGGAATTTGAAATCCAGCAGGCTCGGCTTGAGTATGGTGACAGTTTAATCGGCTTTACGGACGGGGTTACCGAAGCCCTTTCGCCCCAGAAGACATTTTTTACCAAAGAAAGGTTTCTCTCGCTGATAGAAGCCCCGGTCTCGTCAGCAAGCGAATTGATCGAGCGAATCAAGACCCATCTGTTTCGCCATATCGACAATGCGCCCCAATTTGATGATATTACGATGATCGCCGTCCACCGCAAGCCGAAAGAATGAAGGGTTCCGGCTTATCTGCATTCTGAGGTTTTGAAACCACTTCTAAACATGCACACAAAGTTCGTTAACGATTTCCATAAACCACGCCACTTTTTCCGGTGGAGCGATACCGGGCACTTCGCAACCGCTGGATAAGATATATCCGCTGTCATCGGGCGCAATCGCAATACAATCTTTTATGGCCCGCTCCATATCCTGCCGGGTTCCGGAAAAGAAAAGATTGGTGTTGATGTTGCCGATGAGTACGACCCTGCCTTTCGTTAGCGCCAGTGCTCTGGCCAGATCCGAAGGAGCATCGATGCTCATGTTCGTCACCCCCGTATTGACCATGTCTTCAAGAATGGGGTCTGCATATCCGCAAATATGAAGGCCCGTTCCGACTTTTTTCTCCTTAAAATGATTCACGATCTGTTTATGATAGGGAAAAATGAATTCCCGGTACATCTTCGGAGAGATAAGGCTGCATGAGGCCGGAGCTTCGGAAAAGCTGAGCCCCACTTTAAGGGGATACACCGCTTCGCCGAACCGGATGGACGCCTGGGTGCAAAACGCCATGAGTTCATGGACATAATCCGGATCTTTCATTGCATCCCGCAGCAGTCGCTCAGCCTCCCTGAGGCCGATCGCAATGGTCCAGGGGCCCGCAATAACGGCTGAAACAATGGAATCGGTGATGATCTTTTTGGTTTCAGCCAGACTCTCCAGATAATCCGGCATGCGGCCGTCTTTGGTGGGATCTGCAAGTTGAAGACTGCTCAATTTCCCCTTATCTTCAAGCGCCACCCTGGTGGATATGCACATACTGTCCTCGGGAAATTTGAGCTCATTGCCCATGGCTTCGACATCCATGAGCAGATCCTTCTCCATGACGATGATATCCGGTCGGTAGCGCTCATAGGCTGCCACCTGGGCTTTCACAAAAATTTTGGGATCCAGCAGAAACTCCCTGATGGAGGCACCGACAAGCTGGGCATTGTGGTGGCCCAGGATGGGGTAAGCGGGTATTCGATCAAGCTTTATATCCTGATCGCTAAAGGTCTTTTTAAAGGCCGCGGAAACTCTTTGCCTGCCGGTGAATGCTGCCATTGATAATTCTCCTTAATGAGAATGGTGTTTGCTTCCACAATTTTGTACTTTAACGGAATTCGCTGCGCCGCACGCCGTCCGGATCAATTTTCTCTATGAGTTCAAGGATACCCTGAGTCGGGACCGGCGTTTCCGCTGCATCCGGCGCGACCCGAAGGTCAAAGCCGGTGTTTTCCTTGATCTCCTCAACGGTGTGGCCCGGGTGATAATACTGAATCTGCATCGCCCGTTCCGGATTTTTAAAGTTCATTACGGCCAGATTGGATATGACCACAATTTCATTTGCTTTATACGCCTCAGAACGATGATTGTAGCCCTGGCCGGTCACAAAATCCACCTCCTCAACAAAAATCCTATTGGAATGCCGGGTAACCCAGATCACAACCTTGGGCGTGATCGGCATCAAAAAGGCCGAAGCCGCCCCGCCCGGCAGTTGAACTTTGGGCCGCTCAACATCTCCGATGAGGCTGAGGTTGGTGTTGCCATTGCGGTCGACCTGGGCCGCCCCTAAAAACATGACGTCGAGCTCACCCCGCTG
>JASFGZ010000121.1:0-10054 GCA_050123495.1 Desulfobacterales bacterium | reverse complement strand
CAAAATTAGGTTCAGATTGCCGGAATCACCATGCACGCTTACGGGCAGGTTGGCAGGGCGCTGCACTCTATATTCAAGACCCTTTATGCGGGCAAAATTACTGAAAAAAACCGATAGATTGTCTATGAGAAGATGCAAATCAAAATCTGTTTCGTTAAGTTCCAACCTTTGAGTGTGGACCTTGGAGTAACCCAGAATGACGTCTATGATGTCAAGCACCCATTGTCCGGATTGTTTCATAATTTCGGCGTAACGCCGCCTCTTGCCGGCCCGGTCAGCCTCGGCAAGGTCATCGGCCATGCTGATGATGCAGTCCATGAGGGTATAAATCTCATGGCTCATCAGGGTTAAGAGTTCCTGTTTTTCCTCCATGGCCTGGTGCCAATTCGCTTCGGTCTCTCGGCCCAATGTGATGTCCAAAACCAGCCCGGCATAGCGCCGGTTTTCACCGCTGCCCACCCTGCCGAAGATAAGGGAAATGGGTACCTTTCGATTGTCTTTAGACAACCCGATCATTTCTTTACGGGCGGCGAGTCCCGGCATATCATGGGATTCGATCTGATCAAACAAGGACCGAACTTGATCCGAACCCTCCTTTGTGGTGAACAGCCTGCTAACCGATTGCCCGATCAATTCCGAAGGGGAATATCCGAGCATGTTTGCCAACTCTGGGTTGAGAGTTTCAATAATACCGTTCTGGTTGGCTATAAAGAGTCCCGGTGGGATGCTGTAAATGACACTGCGCAGGTGGGAATCATCCTCTCGGATATTGGCCATGGACCACGCAATCAAGCGCTCCATGTGATCGCTCATGGTATTTACAGCGGCGCCCATGGCATCGAGCTCATCGCGCCCGCCGGTCACAGGTACACGGTCGGTAGGATCGGAATGGGCCATCCTGCTTAGAACAGTTCCAATTCGATGCAATGAACCGGTAATGTACCGGGTGATAAATACGGCAAAGGAAATGCCCAGCAGCGACGCTACCAAAACAACTATCAACATCAAGCGGGAATTGGTTTGTGAGCTGGCGTTTATGGTCTTGGTTGTCTCCTGCATGGTGTGATCCGTCGTTTCGACATTATGTGCCACCAGCTGTGTAATCTGACGAGCGGCATCATTCATCTCCATGGCAAGCCGGTCAATGATATCGTTTTGCTCCACCAGTGCAAAAAAAGCGGTTTCGTAACTGTCCATTAGCGCATTAAGTTTCTGCTTGTAGGCGGGAGAGATGCCGGATTGGGCAACTTGTGAGCGCAGGGTTTGAATCTCATCCTTGGCCATACGTACATACTGCTTGTCATGACGCAGCAAATAGTCTTTTTCCCGTCGCCGGAGCTGGAGAATATTCTTCTCTAGATCGGGTATATAATGGGCTTTGAGCAAATCCTCGATACGATGGGCGGCTTTTCGAAACGGGCCCTTGCCGCCCTCGATGTTTTTGTCGTTCAGTGCATCTTGCGCATAGTCGGCTAAAGCGTCACGGTAGACGTCTAGCTCCTTGCGGAGCCGGATCTTAAGATCCTCATTCAATTCTGAAATGTTCACTTTTTCTTTGAATTCTTTGATCAGTTCAAAAACCGTATCATAATATTGCTTTTCCCGTCTGAGTCCCAGATCTTTCTCCCCACGGCGAATCTGCAAGAGTTGAAGGTAAAGTGAGCCCGCCTTGAAATTATCGGCCAAATCTTCCAGTTCATGCGCCCGATCGCGAAATTTTCCCTGCAAACCGGAGTTATGGTCCAAGCCCTTTTTTTGCCAGGCCGCCACAAGGTTCTCAAAGCGGGTATGGTAATTCTCGATAAACACAGAAATCTGCTTGCTGGCAGTCAGGGCGTCGGCGTCGATTTTCTGCAATTTGTCTGCTTCTTTTCGGATCCGGCCGACATACTGCGCGACCTTGTCGGCGGCTGACTCTTTTCTATGGATCAGAAAATCCTTTTCCGCTCGGCGAGCCTCCAACATAAAGCGTTCGATATTCAAGGTGAGACTCTTCTTGGCTTCAAAAACATCCAAAAGTCTTTGATAGTCGGCCAGGGACTGTTTCAAGGTTATCTGATACTGCCAGATCACCCCCAGAAACAATAAACCTACCAGGCCGAAGCTGAGACCGATTTTTTCACCAATGCGAAGGTTGTTAAAGAAACGAACCATGTTTCTGCTCCCATCCATTCGCTTCCATTCTAAGGAACGAATGCTATCCAAATGAAAAAGATAAGAAAATCTTGCTAATCCTTTGAATCTGTCAAAAAGTTCCGCTGGAAGCGGCTAAGTTCTCTGAGGTTGATCCTCAGCTGAAGACATATCTGCAGCATTTACAATGCGCCGCGGTCTTCCCTCGAAGCTGTTGCGTATATACACTATCAGGCCATGATTATGGAAATGCAAGGCCAACATCTCATATACTGTGACCTGACTTTCCACAATTTTCTGGGTTAAAAGCTCATCCACATAGTGACTGCCGAGTCTTGCCCGCAGCGAGCGCACCACATAGGTCATACGAGGGGGTGGTAGCTGGAAGTAAAAGGCGTATCTGTTTCTCCATTCGGTGCCCAGCCACCATCGTTTTTCCGGCGGAATTTGAATACGTTCCAAGTCTACCAGGGTGGGAGATTTGAGCCATTCCCACTCATGCACCGCACGACTTACCTTGTGTCCCTCGAACGGAAAGCCGAAGAACACTTCTCTGGGCCGAAAGCTAAGACTGGTGCTGCGCCACCAGTTCTTTTGAGCCAAATCGAGATAACCCTCCATCGGCCAGCCGCCCAGTTTTTTAATAAGGGTAGATTTTCCGCTGCCCGGAGGTCCCGTAATAATGATCCGCCGAAACCGCTCCCCGTAAGGGAAGCTGACGCCCTTGATATCCGATGTATCTTCAATTTCTTTAGTGGTCAAAGGCATTTTATAATATACTTTTTATATCCTCGATGGAGAGGATTCCGACCAGCCGATCCTTCTTCAGCACGGGAATATGGCGGAAGCGGTTTTTCGTCATCAAAGAGAGACATTTGTCCACTTTCTGGTTGGGTGTGGTTTGAATTACTTTTGAGGTCATGATATCTCGTACCAGTGATTTTTTGGATTCCTTCTTTTTCAGGATCATTTTACGCGTGAAGTTCCTCTTTGATAGGATCCCCACCACATTTTCCTTTTCAACCACCACCAGTACGTCGATCTCTTTGTTCGCTATCAGTTGTAAGGCATCGTAAACCGAGGCATCCGGGGAGACGGTAACCACTTCTCGTTTTAGCTTTTCCAATAACTTTTTAACCTTCATAACAATCAGATCCCAACCCGGGCAAGCCGGAATTAAATATTGACGATTTAAGTAAGTATGCAAAAGGGTTTCTTGGGGATATTTCTATCTTCAGCCATTTTGTTGGGTTTGAATTTTTTCCCTTTTTTTAATTTGTTAGGCTTTGGATTGGAGCGGGTATAAAACCGCCGCGTCGTATAAAATAATTGGCATTGTGACCATTGCCTACCGGCATAATCGTGGATTGACCCAGCAGTCCGCCGAAATAGGCACTATCTCCGGCTTTTTTCCCGGACACAGGTATTAACCGCGCTGCAGTTGTTTTATTGTTGATAACACCGATGGCCATCTCATCAGCAATAATGGCGGCAAGGGTTTCTTCACTCGTATCACCGGGTAAGGCAATCATATCCAATCCCACAGAACACACCGCGGTAATGGCTTCCAGTTTTTCCAGTCCGATATGGCCCAGGCGGGCGGCTTCAGATATATTTAGATCTTCGCTGACCGGGATAAAAGCGCCGCTTAAACCGCCTACCTTGGAGCTGGCAAAGGCGCCGCCTTTTTTAACAGCGTCATTTAGAAGTGCCAGGGCTGCAGTGGTACCGGGTACGCCTATGCTCAAAAGCCCCAGGCTCTGGAATATTTCCCCGACACTGTCGCCCACATGGGGCGTCGGCGCCAGCGATAGGTCGACAACGCCAAATTGAATATTGAGCTGTTTAGCAACTTCTCTACCGATGAGTTCACCCACCCGGGTGACTTTGTAAGCAGTCTTTTTGATCAGCTCAGAAAGTTGCCCTAAATCCAGATTAGAATCCGATTCCAGAGCGCGATCAATGGCTTTTTTGACTACTCCCGGTCCGCTGACGCCCACATTGATCACCGCATCGCCCTCGCCGATTCCCAAATACGCTCCGGCCATAAAGGGAATGTCCTGTGGGATATTGGCAAATATACAAAGCTTGGCACAGGCAATTCCATCTTTTTTAGCTGTCAGTTTAGCAGCTTGCTTGATTGCTTTGCCCATCAGCAAAACCGCATCCATATTGATGCCGGCCTTTGTCGAAGCTACATTAACAGAAGCACATACCCGCTCCGTTGTGGCCAGGGCTTGGGGAATGGCTTCAATCAGAGCCATATCACCCCGAGCAATTCCTTTTTCAACCAAAGCAGTAAATCCCCCGATAAAATCCACATCGACCTCTGCAGCCACTTCGTCCAAAACGCAAGCGACATCTATCAATTGAGAAGATGACATGGCCGCGCCGACAACAGCAATGGGACTAACCGCTATTCTTTTGTTCACCACCGGGATACCGTATTTTTGACCGATACGATCACAGACGACAACCAGATTGCGGGCAAAATGGGTGATTCGGCTGTGGATCTTATTTTTAAGTTTATCCAGATTATGGCTGGAACAATCCAATAAATTGACACCCAGTGTTACGGTGCGCACATCTAGGTTTTCATTTTTTAGCATTTCTAAAGTGGAAAGGATCTCTATTTGAGTCAGCATCTCATGCCTCCGCTATTTTAAAGTCACAGCAAAGCGTTTGGTATTCTGTCTTATGTTAAATACGATACATGGTTTCGAAAATATTACGATGCTGAATGTCAATGTCCAGCTTCAATTCTTTTGCCCGGTTCTTTAAATCCTGATACAAAACTTGCTGATCGGTTTGGGGCGGGATATCAACTTCGTATATCATAATATAATCACCTGAATTATCTCCACCTTTAATTACCGCTTGCAGGTTGGTGATGTTTCCATCGTGCCGGGCGATAACTTCGCTGATACCGGCCATCAGACCTTTGCGATCCGGGCCGATGGTTGTTATGATAAACGGCTCACTTTGCAGTTGTGCAGCCTGAGCCGCTGTGGACACAAGCCTTGTGATATGGACATCCAGGCCCAGGGGGGATACGGTCGTCTCCAAGCTTCGTCGCAAAGCTTCAACAGTAAGATTTGCGGGCATGGATACGATAAAAATGCCGGCAAATTCAAACTGAAGTGTGGTCATACTTACGTTTTCGATATTGCAATTGTGCTCGAAAAGTACCTTGGAAACAGCAGCCACGATACCGGTTCTATCATGGCCTAAAATCGAAAGGATAACTTTACGCATGGTAAGGGCCTTTATATATCTGTCTGGGTCTACAAAGTTTCCAATTTGGATCTTCCCTGCTTTCTTTCCATTGAGCAAACCAGCCCGGCAGCCGTCCGATGGCACACATCACCTTAAACATGTCGCGCGGGATGCCGATGGCCCGCAGGACAATGCCGGGATAGGCCTGAAACGTCTCTATTATGGAGCCCGCGAGGTGGGATCTCGGATCCATAAGTTGGGCTGCTCCGAACCGCCGCGCTGCAATGACCCCTGCGCCATAAGCCATTTCGCCGTGGGTCAGCGTGGGGCCGTCTTCGACTACCAGCACCTTTTTACCTCTGATCTGTTCGGCATCTTCAGCAGTCAACTCCGAGTCGGCCAGAACAATCTCAGCTCTGGGATTGTTTGCTTCGATGCTTTTGCGTACCTTTTCCACATTCTCGGGAACCGCGCTGTCGACTTTGTTGATCACTGCCACATCGGCCATGATCAAATTGGTTTCTCCGGGGTGATAGCCTGTCTCGTGACCGGGACGGTGAGGATCGAATACCACAATATGAATATCGGGTTTGAAATTATGAAAATCGCGACCGGCAGCGCCCATTATTATGGCTTTTTCCTGCATTTTCATTATCCTCTTATTTGATAAGTTTGATTAATCAGTTTTGAAAAGGATTGAATCTCCTTTAATAACGCTTTCATTGTTTTGCCCTTTTTATTTTTCTTAACATTCTTCAGCAGCGTATTCAGGGAAGTCGCTTTTTTGATAATTTTTTTCTTTTGTTTTTTTGAAATATCCGGTTGTATTTGGTCCAGGGCCCGAATACGGATTTTCAGTCTGTTGGCGCGTTTTTTCAGATCGACAAATAATTTTAGGTGTTTCTTCTTCTGGATCGGTTTTAATTTCTCTTTGGCCGTTTTTAGATACTTGGCAGTTTTAGCAAGCTCCGCATTCAGATTTCTGTCGGTTTTGTTCGTCTTCTCTCCTTGGCGTGGTGAGCCGACCGTTGCCTGTTTTTCAGGTGACTCCGCTTTTTCGCCGTAAAAATCAGTCACAGATTCTTTAATCAACTTTGCATAGTGCTTCCCGAGGCTTTTCATCTGTTCCAACTTTTCAAGTGGCATTTCATAAAGCTGCTGGATGGTGGTAATACCCTGGCTGTTGAGTAATTTCATGCGAGCGCTGCCAATGTTTTTAACCTGAGTGAGATCGTCCATTTTCATGATACACTCCTTTCATAGATTGAAATGTATGTTTCGTAACTATTCAGGGGTACGAAATTTGATTGATTGATTACAAAGGGTTGCGACCATAATCGCTTTAATCGTATGCACCCGGTTTTCGGCTTCATCGAAAACAACTGAAGCTTCAGATTCGAAGACCTCCTCTGTTACCTCCATCGCCTCTATCCCAAATTTCTGATATATCTTCTCACCGATTTCAGTCTCACGGTTATGAAATGCCGGAAGGCAATGTAAAAATTTCACGCCGGGTTTTCCGGTCATTTCCATCACATCAGCATTGATTTGATAAGGTTTAAGAAGATCAATTCTTTCTTCCCAAACGCTTTCAGACTCTCCCATCGAAACCCAGACATCGGTGCAAAGAAAGTCACAGTTTTTCACCCCGGTGGCCAGATCATCGGTAAATGAAATTTTCGCTCCCGTTTTAAAGGCTATCTTTTCCACTTCTTTTACCAGCGCTTTTGCGGGTTGAAGCCTTGCCGGTGCAATAGATCGATAATCCATTCCCATTTTTGCAGCACCAACCGGAAGCGAGTTACCCATATTGTTTCTGGAGTCCCCCAAATAGGCGAAGGAGATCTGATCTAGCGGTCGGTCCGCGTGTTCTATCATGGTTAATAGATCCGCCATCACCTGGGTCGGATGAAACTCGTTCGTAAGACCATTCCACACAGGAACACCGGCATGATATCCGAGCAATTCAACCTTTTCTTGTTCGAATCCCCGGTATTCAATACCGTCATACATCCTGCCCAACACTCTGGCCGTATCCTTTAGAGATTCTTTTGTGCCCATTTGAGATCCGGAGGGGCCAAGATAAGTGACATGTGCACCTTGGTCATAAGCCGCGGTCTCAAAGGCGCATCGGGTACGTGTTGAAGATTTTTCGAAAATCAGCGCAATTTTTTTACCGGTAAGTATTTGCTGTTCGGTTCCCGCGCGATTTGCCTTCTTGAGGTCTGCCGCAAGATCGAGCAAAAACTGAATCTCTTTGGGAGAAAAATCTAAAAGTTTTAAAAAATTTCTACTTTTCAGATTGAACGCCATATGCTTCTCCTGTGTGTGTATTTTGCATTCGATGCTCCCATAATCGGTTGTTTACCATTGATGAAAATCCTCTTGCGGTAAAGTTAGGGAGGCATGATAAAATTTTAGACGTTTAATACATTGTAAATTCTTTCCAAAGCCCAGTCGATCTGCGCTTTGGTAATGCTTAGCGGTGGAGCGAAGCGAATGATATGATCATGTGTTTCCTTGCACAGGAGCCCATTTTCTTTTAGTTTTTCACAGTACGGTCGGGCACCTCCCGCTTCCGGGTAAAATTCCAGCCCGATCATCAATCCTTTGCCCCTGACCTCCTTGATGTATGGGTTTGATATCTGTTTGAGACCCTCTAAAAAATATGTGCCCATTGATGCCGCGTTCTCGATGAGTCCCTCTTCCACCAGCACCCTCAAAGCTGCTCGGGCAATCGCACACGCCAGAGGATTGCCGCCGAAGGTGGAGCCGTGTTCACCGGGCTGAAGCACGTCCATTACCACGGCATTGGACAAAACAGCAGACACTGGATAAAAGCCACCGGAAAGGGCTTTACCGATCAGTGTCAAATCCGCCTCAATCCCATCATGCTCCTCTGCCAGAAGTTTGCCGGTTCGGCCCAGACCGGTTTGGATTTCATCCAGGATCAGAATGGCATTGTGCTTTTCGCAGATTGTTTTAACCGCTTTTAGATAACCGGCACGCGGAATTATCACGCCGGCCTCACCTTGAATCGGCTCAACGAGAAATGCGACAGTATTGGGCGTCATTGCTGCTTCAAGGGCTTGTGTATCATTGAAAGGGATCACCTTAAATCCCGGCGTGAATGGACCGAATCCCGTGCGTGAACTCGGATCCGTGCTGAAACTCACTATGGAGATAGTCCGGCCGTGAAAATTGTTTTCACAGACGATAATCTCGGCCTGATCCTCGGGAACGCCTTTGACCGTATATCCCCACTTACGCACTGCTTTGACAGCGGTCTCCACAGCTTCGGCACCGCTGTTCATGGGCAGTATCTTATGGGAGCGGGTCAGCTCGCAAATTTCCTTATAAAAAAAACCGATTTGATCATTACGAAACGCCCGCGATGTCAAGGTCAGCTTCTGAGCTTGATCAATCAGTGCCTGCATTATTTTCGGATGGCAATGCCCCTGGTTAACTGCAGAGTAGGCCGATAGACAATCCAGATAACGATTGCCGTTCACATCCCACACCCAGACCCCCTCGCCTCGGCTCACCACCACATCGAGCGGTTTATAGTTATGGGCACCATACTCATTTTCAAGTTCGATATACTCAGATGAATTCATATATTCCTCTTTGTAAGTCATTTAAAATATTTGATTTTAAGTAACATTTGGGGATTGATAGTCGCCCTGTTATTGGTTTTCAAATGAAAGCCAAGCAGCTATGGTCGGTTAACAGCCTGGATAATTGAATAAACTATCGAGGTATTGGCCCTTTAAATCTTTCAAAACAAGGTGATGATCATTTACAAGTTTATTTTATTATATTATATGATTATATAATATTAATCTCATATGATTAATGATTTCATCTGTCAATAAAAAATTATCTTCGATGAAATTCTTGCCTTGTATGTTTCAATTTTTCATTATAAGTATTATGATATGATATAATGAAAAGGATGAACAATATGAAATACAATGAAATGCACCGCAAACTCTACGAGCACGTGGAAGAGGCAATCGGCTTGCGAATCATCAAGGGTGAATACAAACCCAGCGACACCCTGCCCAATGAGGAAGATCTCTGCGCGGAATTCGGCGTCAGTCGCGGAGTCATCCGAGAGGCTATTAAAGTGTTGAACAAAAAGGGGCTGGTATTGCCGCGTCCGAAAATTGGGACCCAGATCCAGCCAAAAACCCAATGGAATCTATTTGACGCTGATATTTTGGTTTGGAAATTAGAAGCAGGGCAACAACTGAGATTTTTGGAAAAAGTTACTGAAGTGCGAAGGATTATTGAGTCCGAAGCGGCTAAATTGTCGGCCGAACGCGCCACTTTAGAAGAAATAGATGAAATTCAAAAAATTTATAACCGATCGGAACATATATTAAACGACAAAGACAATTTCGATTTTGAAGAATATCTCCAGGTCGACATGGCGTTTCATACCGCAATCCTTGAAGCCTCTCACAATGAACTGCTGGCGCAAATTGGACGTACTATGCGCCATGCCGTTCAAACAGCACGCCAGGCTGATATCCATGATATCGCTATATTATCGGCCTCCCTGCCCTTTCACGATGCCGTTATGAGGGCCATCGCTCGTAAAGATCCGGAAGGTGCCTACAACGCTTCCCGCGAAATGTTCGACCAGGTATGGAAAAATCTGCCGGTAAATCAGACAGGATTGTGAATAAGGGGAGATGAG
>JASFGZ010000120.1:0-10075 GCA_050123495.1 Desulfobacterales bacterium | reverse complement strand
AGTTGCCAGAGGAATAAAGCGGGTATCGAATATAAAATTCCTTGAACGCAACCGAAGACAATTCGCCATTTGTCTGGCAATCTGGCTTCTCATCAACTTTGGCGGCTATTTATTTTATCACTACGCGTTTGAAAACCGAAATGATGTGTTTTTTCAGCAAGGACTTTCGGCGATCCAAAATCTTGAGTCCAATAGCGGGCCATTTGTTTTAGAAAAAGACATCTTGTCACTCAATGTGGCGATTAAAGAATTGCATGATATAGATGATCTGAAATTTGCTGCAATAACGGATCATAAAAACAACATCATGGCTCACACAAACGCGGAAATGATGAATCGGAAATTTGAGCCTCTGCAAAATGAAAAGCGGATCGCTGCACCTGACGGAGTCAAGATCACTTCAGGAATTTCACCGGACAAAACAGCGGTTGTCGTCTTTTTAAAAAATATCATTTTTTCAGATGTCGAGATCGGCAAGGTGTGTGTTGCTCTTTCTACCACGAATCTGAATAGCGATTTGAATCGATTGCGGTTTTTTTATCTATCCGGTGTCGTGTTGACGATAATCTCGCTGGTGGGCAGTTTGTTCCTATTGGATCGACGCGCCAGGACCAAAGCGCTTAAATTGAAAGAGAAATTTGAAACAATGGACCGGATCGGTCCTTATCTTTTACACAAGAAGGTTGCCCGGGGTGGAATGGCCGAACTGTTTCTGGCAGATTATGTTCGTCGGGACGGATTTAAAAGAAAGGTGGCCATTAAGCGAATCCTACCTCATCTTGCCGGGAATCAGGATTTTATCAAAATGTTTACCCGCGAGGCCCGGCTGGCTGCCCTATTGCAACACCCGAATATTGTTCAGATTTTCGATTACGGAAAAATTGAAAATGCGTATTTTATTGCAATGGAATATATCGATGGGAAGAATCTGGGAGAAATCCTCAAAGCTTTAGAACAGGGCCTGCCCGTTGACAAGGCTGTTTTTATAATTTCCCGAATCTGCAAAGGCCTGGATTATTCTCACACTAAACGGGATGAAACCACCGGCGAACCTTTTCATATCGTACATCGTGATATCAGCCCCCAAAACCTGCTGATTTCTTATCAAGGAGAGGTGAAAATAAGTGATTTTGGAATCTCCAAGGCCAGATCCGAGCCGAGTTTAACCCAAGCGGGCGTCGTTAAAGGGAAAATGGCCTATTTGTCGCCCGAACAGGCCTTGGGAGAGCCGGTTGACCACCGAGCAGACATTTACGCCCTGGGGCTTGTTTTTTATGAGACACTTACCGGAAAGAGAGTATACACGTTTAGCAGCGATGTTGAAGCGCTTCGCACCATTCCGAAAATGGATATTGAGCCTGTTAGCAATTCGGTCCCTGAGGTTCATGAAGATTTAAACCGCATCGTTATGAAATGTCTGGAAAAACAAAAAGAACTGCGATACCAGAGCGCTTCTGCTTTATATGACGATCTGGCAGCACTTAAAAAGGACCATAGGATAACATTCGATGCCGCCGATCTTGCCGATTTTATGAAAACAAATTTTAGCGGAGGCGATGTTTCCTCGCATAAAGATTAGAACCCATCTCAATAAAGCGTTAAAAAAAGTGGGCGAAAGTTAAAAGTGATCTAAAGTGACTAAAGTTCTGGCTTCGCTACGCTCAATCTTTTTTTAAAAATGGCAGAATTCATCAACTTTAGTCACTTCCAACTTTAGTTCACTTTAGTCACTTTTTTAATAATTTTAAGCCTGATCCACCTTTTAAGATGGATTCTAAATTCTAATAACTGAAGGCACGTGACATGTATCAGAAGATTTTTTTCGGCAAAACCGATATCGGACTTAAACGTAAAAATAATGAGGACGTTTTTGTTGTGAACCCCGAGCTGGATTATTGCCTCGCAGCAGATGGTATGGGGGGTGCCGCCGCAGGCGAGCTTGCCAGCAAAATTTTTGCTGATGCAACCCAAGAAATTTTTACAGGAAATACCAATCGTTCCCAGAAAGAGATCGTATATCGGATTCAAAAAGCCTTTGGCGCTGCAAATGAAAAGATTTTAGAGCACGTAATTCAGAACACGAGCCACAAGGGGATGGGATGCACGGCTGAACTTTTGGCTTTCTATGATGAGGGGTTTATTGTCGGTCATATCGGAGACAGCCGTACCTATCGTTTTAGACAAGGGCACCTCGAACAACTTACTCAAGACCACACCATCGTCCAGCAGCAGTTTGAGGAGGGATTAATATCTTCAGACCAAATTAAAGACCATCCGCTGCGCAATGTCATCTTTCGTGCCGTCGGTATAAAGGAGGACCTTGCCCTCGATCTGATTATCGGGAAAATTTTTGCAGAAGATATGTTTCTTCTCTGTTCGGACGGTTTAACCGATATGATCCCAGATGATCAAATCCAGGAGATTCTTTGTTCCGATAGCGACATTCCGGGCAAGGCCGAAGAACTTATCGAAGCAGCCAAGGTTGCCGGGGGAACCGATAATATTACGGTCGTTCTGGCCGCCGTTACATAAGGCGTCTTTTGAGCTATCCAGCGCATCAAATCAATCTTTAAAATATTTTACCTGCTTTTAAAGTGGAATCATGCCGAAACCCTATTTAGAATGGGTCGATGAGAGCCGTCAAACTCAATATTTAGAGATCGTCGATAAAGTCTTTCTCGGACGAAGCTGCAAGGGGGTGGACCCCCAAAAAAGGATTCTGGTGCAAGATGCACAGGTATCCAGGGACCATGCGGTGATCAGCCGTCGGGCAGAACACATTCAAATTACCGACCGCAGCAAAAATGGCACCTGGGTCAATGGTACCCGATTGGCAGCTGGTGCATCCAGTGACCTCGTGGATGGGGATACCATTCGTGTCGGCGGATTCTCTTTGCGCGTGTGTTACCCTGAAAACATTACCCATGTTACAGATGCTGCCATATTAACCGATGGCACCCGGGTGACCCCGACCGAGGTAATCGTAACCAATGTTGTCGCTGATGTCAGGGAGTTTACCACCTTCTCTCAGGCACATGCGTCATCCGATGTCTATGCCTTGATGAAGGAAATATTTGATACTTTCAGCGCTATTGTGTACAATTTTAAAGGGACCATTAAAGATTACGCCGGCGACGCCGTCTACGCGTTTTGGGATCATGCGGCTGCGCCGATAAGCAAACAGGCCGTTTTGGCCTGCCAGGCAGCAATACAGCAGACGCAAACGATAAACGGGATCCGTGCCAAATTGAGCGGTAAAAATATTGCAGCGGATAATCTGCAGATGGGCTGGGGAATAACAACCGGTAAGGTGACGATGTCACACTATGGCTCGCGCGCGGCCGATTTGGCGCTGGTTGGTGATTGCACGAATCTGGCTTTCCGTCTATCCGGTTTGGCGAATAAAGAATTATCCGAAAAAATAGTGATATGTTCGCAAACTGCAGAGCTTATTCGCAACGACCTCAAGATAAAGGACCTCGGAACTGTCGCGATCAAGGGAAGGTCCGGCAAGGAACACGTTTTCGCATTGAATCTAAAAAGTTAAAAGTGCCTAAAATGAGCTAAAGTGCCTAAAATTGTGGCGTCGCTAGGCTCCATCTTTCTTAATAAAATGGACAGAATTCCTCAACTTTAGGCATTTTAGATCGCTTTAGTCACTTTGAATCACTTGTTGTTTTCTCTGTCTTTGAAGATAAACTGCTATTTTTGAGATAGCTTCTATTATCTTAATATATGGTATTTTCAACTACTATTTTTCTGTTCGGCTTTCTCCCCGCGGTAATTATAGGCTATTATGGACAGCAATTACTGTCCTCCAATAAACTGCGCAACCCAGTCCTGCTTTTGTTCAGCTACCTGTTTTACCTTTACGGCGCCGCCGGTTTTCTGCTGATCCTAATCCTGTCCACTTTGGTGGATTATGTGCTCGGGCGTCTAATCGACCGCATGGTCAAGTACAAAAGGCTGTGGCTTTGTTGCTCACTGCTAGTTAATTTAGGACTCCTGGCCTACTTTAAATACGCCAATTTTTTTGTCGGTGAGCTAAATAGCTTTCTTGCAGGATTTAAATTTTTTCCAATAGGATGGAATGAGGTTATCCTGCCCATCGGGATTTCATTTTTTACCTTTCAAAAACTCAGTTATATCATCGATGTTTATCGTGGAAAGAGTCATGCGCTTGAGAACGTTATCGACTTCGCCCTTTACATCGCCATGTTCCCGCAGTTAATCGCCGGGCCGATCGTCCGCTTCAGCTATATAAAAAGCCAGCTTAAGGAACGCAGGGAATCGTGGGACGATTTCTACAGTGGAATCGTCCGCTTTTGCTGGGGTCTGGCAAAAAAAGTAGTGATCGCAAATTCCTGCGGCCAGATCACAAACGTTATTTTTGACCTTAACCTGGAATTACTTGATACAAAAGTCGCCTGGCTCGGGGTGATGGCTTACACACTTCAGATTTATTTCGATTTCTCTGCCTATTCCGATATGGCCATTGGCCTGGGCATGCTGTTTGGCTTTACATTTCCCGAAAATTTCAACCGTCCCTATTCGGCCATAAGCATCACCGACTTCTGGCGTCGCTGGCACATCACATTGAGCCGCTGGTTCAGAGACTACCTGTATATTCCCCTGGGGGGTAACCGTCGGACAACAACCAGAACCTGTTTAAACATGGCGATCGTTTGTATCCTTTGCGGGCTCTGGCATGGAGCAAATTGGACATTTTTGTTCTGGGGAATTTACCACGGGGTGTTCCTGGTCCTGGAACGGATTACCGGTATTCGTGAGGTTTCCCAGGATAAATACAAAACTTTGCGCCGCATCACAACGCTTTTAATCGTGATGATCGGCTGGGTGCTTTTCCGATCAGAAGATATCGCCCAGGCGCTCGGATTTTTGGGGGCCATGTTCACACTGACGGATTTGCCGATTTCTTACGAGTTGAGCCTGGCGTTGAACTACCGAAACTTTCTTGTCCTGACGGCGGCTTTGCCGGTATTTTTCCTGCCCGGCAATTTTTCTTTGATAAATGTTTTAATAAACAAAAAAGATCCGGCCCCGTTGCTGGCCGGTGCGCTGATGATTCTGCTGGTGCTTCCGTATTGTGCAGCGCTTATTGTTGGCGGCGCGAGCAGCCCCTTTATTTACTTTCGGTTTTAAACGTTCGATGAAAAAGATATTAACACTGATATTCGTCTTCCTTCTTCTAACACCGGCAGCGGTGTGGTTAATCGGTCTTGATTTCGGCCTTAAGGTGGAACATATCGGGTTAAAACCGCCACGGTTTGATCGGCGGGCGCTTTTCGACAGAGAGTACTACCTGTTTTTCGATCAATATTTCAATGACAGTTTTTCTTTGCGAAGTCCGCTCATTATCACCAAACGGTGGTTGGATTACCGCATATTCCAAATGACCGACATCAAAGGTGTTCATGTCGGTAACAATGGATGGCTTTATAGCCGTCCATCCATCGATGACTATCGCAAAGAAGCCTGCAATGAAAAGCAAGATATCGAACGGTTGGTTCTGGAGCTTCATGCCATCGAAAAGATGATCGAAGCCACGGGTCGCCGGTTCTTTTTCATTGTGGCCCCGAGCAAATCCACGATTTATCCCGAGTTTGTCGGGCCATTACCGAAGAGCCCATCGTGCAACTCCAGCCGCTATGATCTGTTTCTCGAAGCCATCGCAGCACACCGATTAAAAAGTTTTGTGAGACTTGACCAATACATAAGCAAGGCAAAAAAAAATCATGCGCTTTTATACGACCGAACCGGCAGCTTCTGGAATGATCTGGGCGCAATGGTTGCTTCTGAGGCAATCCAGGCGCAGATAACCCAGGACCACGAGGAAAAACGGGTATTTGACTACAGGCGCACTGCGCCGGTCGATGATAATGATCTTCATAAACGATTGATGGGTTTCTTGATTGCTGAGGAAGAAGCACCTGTCAGGCATCTATTGCATTCCGGGCAGCCCGAGCTTTCCCATGGAATTATTTATGGTGATGATTTCCTCAAGAATCTAATTCCTTACCTATCGCAATGTTTCAGACAGCTTGATGTGATCCGGACGGACAGCCTTCCTTCAAGGCGGTACGGAGAGGATTTAAGCAGCCCCGGTCTCATTATGCTTGAACGCGCCGAATCCGAGCTGGGAAAAACCCGCCTCGAAATTGATAAAATCCTTTCAATATTTGAAGCTGAAGCCCGGATTTCCAACAGATATCTGCTTGATCTTCAGACGATTATCCCGGGCGCAAACGTTTCTTTGAACAACAGGACTGATGGCTTGGAGATAAAATCGGTTGGTATTCAATCCGTCTTTACCTTTAAATCAACGCCGGCCTCAGATGATCAGGTCTTTAGAGTGCTCAAGCTAACAATTGAAGCCTCGCACTCGGACTTCATGACAGTTAAATACTTGACCGACCCTTCCCTGGTTTTTCCGAAATCACTCAAGTCGGGAATCACAGAATTGTATTTGCCCCTTCCTTTTCAAAAAACTTCATCATGGAACCTGAACATTCATCCGGGCAATAAGGCCGGGGTCTTAATTTTGCGCTCGGCTGAGATACTCGCGTTTGCTGATAGTCCGGCTTCACCCGAACCTCAGCAAAGAAAGACCTTGCTTGCCAGCACTGAAGCAAAGGAAAGTGCGTCTCTGCCCCATCCAGAAACAGATGCCTTCCGAACCAAATCGCGTTCGGAAATCGACATTGCAATTCCAAAATCGGAAAACCGAAATCCTGACGCCAGTTCCGAAATATCCCCATCTTTAAATGTGGAGTTGTTGATGCTAAAAAGGCTTCGGGTAGAGGGGGCAAATCCGGATGACAAAAACGATCTTAAACCCGAAGAATCAATGGCGTCTATTTCCATATCGAAAACCAAAACCGACAATTCGGATGCTATACCGGCTGACGTTCCGGATAAAACCGATACCGTCGAAATCGCTTCCAAGACAGCCGGGGAGCCGATCTCAGACATGCCTTCGATTTCTCTAACCGACATTGAAGACGGTCGTGTTTTTCAGCGCAAAGGTCGACGTGCGGAAATCGTCGTTTCTGGAACCTACAAAGGCCATGTGGAAGCCATTGAAGCTCGGGTCGTCAGGAACAATACTTTTGAAGAAATCCTGACATGGACCGTTATCGATGATGCACCCCAAAACGGAATTTTTGTGGGTGAACTTGAAGATGTGCCCCAGGGGGGGTGGTATAACATCCAGGTCCGCAGTCGAACCGATCACTCGGTCGCAATCAGTGGCAAACATAAATGGGGCGTGGGCGTCTTAATCGCCTGCCTGGGGCAGTCGAACATGAAAGAATGGTTTTACACAGGCAAAGATTTGACAGCACATTCGCTTCTGAGGAAATTTAGTGGTCGCCATTGGTCAAAATTCGGTACGACAGGCAATGCGGCCATTGCATTTGGTAATAGGATAATCGACCGGCTGGGTATCCCGGTCGGACTTATGGATTTCTCTGTAAATGGCTCGGGGTTGAGAAAAGAAGCCGATTGGGGAACGGGCTACTGGGAAGACACATCACCGAATTCGATCTATGATCGTTTTATTACCGGCGTATCAAGTTCAGGCGGAGCAGCTGAATTTGTAATCTGGATACAGGGTGAAGCCGACGCTGCGCGCGGAACCGTAACAAAGGGCGAATATGCAGACTCCCTTGAAAAATTCATTACAAATCAGGTCAGATCCGATATCGCCAATGGTTCAAGTTTTGATAACTTGCCCTTTCTTGTCGTCATGATGATTAAGCGGCCCGGAGGCAAAGATAAACCTCACCAGGATATCCGGGATGCCCAAAAGCATATTGTCGAGAACATTGCCGACTGCTTTTTAGCCGCTACAACGCTTGATCTTAAAAATCACGGCAGACAGCACCTCACACCAGAAGCATATATTTCAATGGGAAACAGGGTAGCTCAAACGGTTCTGTATGTCTTGGGGAAAGAGACATACTACCGGGGCCCAAACGTAACGAGCATAAAGCAAATAGACAACAGCACCATAGAGATCGCAATCAAGCACAATGGTGGCAGTGACTTTAAGCCCGCCGCAGGAATAACCGGCTGGGAAGTAATAGCCAATGGTATCTCCATTCCCATCGGAAAAGTTTATCGCTATGATCCCCAAACGCTCCGGATTCTCCTTGAGCGTCCATTAAATGATAAGGCTCAAATTCGCTATTTATACGGCGCAATGCCGGATGCGAAGAATCCCGTCTTAGATAATTCTCCCCTGTCTCTTCCCCTGGAGGAGTTCAAATCGGATATCAATTAATCGCATAATTACCTGCGGTACAGACAAAAGAAATTTTTCTGCCACCTGAATCTTGACCCGGTATGTTTCCAACTGCATATAATAATGCAATCTTTTTGGGATTTTTCAAAATCGAAACCCGCTATCAGATGGTCAAATAAAAATGTTCAAGTAACACGATAAGCATCCGATATAAACTTTGAGAAAATGCTCAAGAATTAAGATGGAATATTGGGCAGGCGATTCAATAAAGATAGCAAAGGCAGGGCTCTAACCACCCTGCCTATTTTTTGATTTCTTGGTGATGGTTTACTGTTTTGGCTCGATTATTTTCCAAGTTCCTGTTCCTCTTGAAATAGCTTGGTGTGTTCCTTTTGCGGCTGGTCTCATGCTTTTTCTAGTATATTCCATACTTCCCTGAATTCCTTTGAATTTTCCAGTCCCTCCGATAATTTTGCCTTTTCCACTAGTTGGTTTGGGAGAAATCTGGGCTGCCTCTTCTGTAAGTTCCATGATTACTTTATCACCATCTTTGTCTATATTAAATATATAACCTGTTAGTCTTCCTACACCATTTTCGTAATAAAAAATGCCAATATTGTGGGTTGACATACCATGGAATGGGCTTTCTTTATTATCACTGACTCTTACGCCAAAGTTCTCATAGGTTACAACATAACGTTCTTTATCGAGTGGGATAAATTTTTGAGAACCTGCATAAGTAACAGTGCCAGAAAGTGATCCTTCCTTAGCCATCTCTGCTTTCGAATTAGGCATAAAAGCAAGCAAGAAAGCTATTGCAAGCATAGATACCAGAATTATTCGCCTCATAGTGTACCTCCTTTTTTGGGTAGGAATCAAGCAGGGTTACGTTCTTTTCAAGCGGTCATTTTGCCTCCTAACGGAACAACAACATCCTTTAGGAGCAAGGTAGGCAAATTTTGAGGGGTTTCTCCATTATAGGCTTTACCCGAATTGTTAGATTAGAGTTTAAATGGAAACCGGTGTCTAATTTAGAAAGAAAGGCAAATCAGAACTTGAGGAGCCGCTTAATAGGTAAATATTAATTGGAGAAAGAATCTAGAATGAAATTTAGTTTCAGTAGGTGCACCGCAGAACATTAATATTTGAAACAGACCTTTACTGTCAAGCGTAAAGTCAGGTGGTGATACATTGAGAGATTTTCGAAAAAGTCCAAAAATGGCGAATTTAGCAATTTCGCATGTAATTAGATCAATAACTTACAATCGCCAATTTACAGATTTAGGGTTTTTCGACAGTCTCTGAGAGTATCAAAGTTTTTCCAATTTTACAGATACGAAACGGATATCACAAAAATTTTGATCGTTTGATATTTGCACTTTGTTGGAGTATATCGCAACTTTTTTGGTTCGAAGATATTTTTGTTTCCCAGAATTATCTTATTCGCACCCTACAACTTCCATTCTGAAAAAACTAATCTTCTTTGCGAGTTCTTCTGATCCAGGCCCATGCACAAGGTCAGAGGGTTCGATTAAGCCATCAGTTAGTAAATAAGCATCCGACAGCTGCAAGCATACCTCTTTAAAGGAGGTGCTATTCCATAGATTTTCTCCGGCTAACTCAATTTTTTGAAATAGGGCGTTTAAACGAACATCAGCGGAATTGCCGGATCCTTTTCCGGCCAGATTTCCTTTCTCAACAGACTCCTCGATGAAGATTAGGATATCGACTATATCCATATTCTCTTCTGATTGAGAATCTTTCTTAAGATCATGATACGCAAGCAATTGTCCAGATATTGCAGGCTGA
>JASFGZ010000119.1:0-10130 GCA_050123495.1 Desulfobacterales bacterium | reverse complement strand
GCAGTTCCGGTTTTCGCGATTGCCCCTTTATTGGTTGTGTGGCTGGGCTATGGTATCGCCAGTAAAGTTTTGATGGCCGCAATCATCATCTTTTTCCCGATCACGGTTAACTTGCTGGAAGGATTTAAAAGCTGCGATCAAGAATATCGGATTCTCTTTCACCTGATGGGAGCCGGATTCTGGAAAGCCATGCGTCTGCTATATTGGAAATGGGCTTTGCCTCATTTTTTTGCCGGACTTAAAGTAGGGGTTTCAGTAGCCACTATCGGAGCTGTCATCGGTGAATGGGTCGGTGCGCAACAGGGGCTCGGTTACCTGATGATTCAGGCCAATGCCAGACTCAGAGTCGACCTGGTGTTTGCCGCAATTCTGTGGCTATCCTTGATGGGGGTGAGCATGTGGATATTTGTTGGTTTTCTGGAAACAAAGGTCATCACCTGGAAACAAAGCTAAAATCAAGTATGGAACAATGGAATGATGGGCACGCAGTGAAGCGTTAGCGCCATACTGGAATGTTGATTTTTTATAGGATATTATCCATGTCTGATCATATCGCCATTACGAGTTTTGCCATGCATTTGAAATCCATTATCCCAATACCCATTATTCCATTATTCCAACATTCCAGATTGCGTCATGCTCTATAATAAGGAGAAGAAATGAAAAAAATACTGTTATATTTATTTTTATCGATTTGTCTTCTTTTAACCGGGACTTCAGCGATATATGCCACTCAAACCTTTACCCTGATCCTCGATTGGTTTCCTAATGTTGACCATCTGCCCATTTATGTGGCCCGCCACCAGGGTTATTTTTCTCAGGAGGGCCTAGAAATCAAAATCATCAGCCCTTCCGAAACGGCCGACGCGCTCAAACTTGCCGCCGCCAGAAAAGTGGACATCGCCATCTCCTATGAACCCCAGACCATCATTGCCGCTGCCAGAGGCCTGGAGGTAGTGGCGTTTGGGCGTTTGATCGAACATCCCTTAACGACACTATTGTTCATGAAAGACAAAGGCATAAAAGTTCCTAAAGATTTGGAAGGCAAAAAGATCGGATACACCGTACCCGGCCTCATGGATATTCTCCTGGAGGCATTTGCCAAAGTCAACCACATTGAACAGTATACACCTGTAAATGTCGGCTTTTCCATCGTCCAATCATTGGCGGCCGGAAAAGTGGACGCGGTCATGGGGCCATTTAAAACCTATGAAACCGTCGAGATGGAACATAGGGGCTATGAAGTTGCATATTTCGAGCTGGAAAAGTGGGGAATACCCGATTATGATGAATTAATTTTTGTCACCAGTATGAAGACCATGAAAAAAAATCGAGCGGCCCTGGCGACATTCAAAGAAATTGTCGATCGCGCCATCGGTTATGTCCGCACAAATCCCCAAAAAGCCTTGCAATACTATTTCGAGGAAGTGCCGGAGGCAGACCGCAGGACCGAAACCGACGCTTTCAAGCTAACGCTGCCGTATTATGCCCACAACCAGAAGATAGATGTCGAACGATGGCAGCAATTTGCCGATTTTGCTTTTAAGCATGGGCTGATAGAAAAGGCCGTAAATGTGAAAACAGTCCTGTGGTTGGCGAACCATTGACCCTTCGCGCAAAATTTCAATCATCAATTTATTTTATTGTGATATATAACCTGAATCTTGCATGAAAATTAATGAGGGTTTGAAATTAGTTTTGAATGAAGTCGAAAGAGCGTTATGGCAATCTACAATTTAGACCCAATCCTGAACAGATATGGCGATGGTTTCCTGATTCTTGAATTTAATCATTTGTTTATATCATCTTCCATCCGCGAGGAAGTTTGGCTGCTGCAGCGCAGAGCAGACCCCGCTCTGGTGGAGAAAATCATGTGCGAGGCTGAAGAATTTAGCATACATGACGTAAACGCAGACAAGGATTTCGATACCTACTCCGGCGGCCAAAAAGCAATCCTGGGCTGTCTTCTAACCATGGCGGTGATTCGCAACCGAAACATCCAGGGTCTAAAATTGTTGTTGAATAATGTCCTGGACTCCCTGAGTGACGACAATCGATTGAAATTATTCAGCAAATTCGAAGAAATGCGTTCAACCCATAATATCAGGCTGTTCACGGATAAGAAGGACCGAATTCAAGAAATATTTTGAAGGGATGGAAATAAAAAAGGGCACATATCCTTTGGAAAAGCGGGGTCTGAACTTTAGTCTTTCCGAGGATCTCAATTTTAACAACGGGGATAGCTGTTTTTATTTCAGAGGGGGCAATGGCTTTGGAAAAACATCCTTTCTGGAAAAAATAATCATCCCGGCGCTTCGAGCGCACAAGGTCCAATATATATATATCGGTCAGGATATTCGAACCCAACTCTATACCCTGAGAGCGCTGCTATCAGTCCAGGGAATCAAAGTGTCCGACAATGATGAGGTTGAGCTTTTAAGGCTATGGATCCATCAGAGCCGATCTGCAGCTGTCTTTATTTTGGATGAGTTTGATAAATATTTTCCTGATTATGGATTTATCTTTGATTGGAGCGATGCGTTTATCCGAACCTACATTATCGTTACCCATCTTGGCTATCGCCGGCCGGAGGGTGCTGCCGCAAAATATCGGACCTGCAACATAAAGTTTGACCTGATTGATTATGATGGTCACATTAAGAATATCAGGGTAAAGAAAGAATAAACATGGTACTTTTAAAACTGGGCATTATTCTCATCTTCATCCTATCATTTTTTTGGCTTTTTGTTTTCGGCCCTTTTTATGATCATATCGCTATTCAAATGGTGGTTTTTATCGGCGTCATTGGATGGAATACGTTGCGATTTTCGCTCCAAGAAACGATTTCCCTGCTGAAATTCTGTTTTCCATTTGTATTTACCCTTTTTATTTTCGGACTCATTTTTCACTTCACCCAACTGTTCGGCCGGCAGGATTGGTTAGAGGATACGCTTATAAAATGCTTCGTGTTTCCCAGTTCACTGGTTTTCTTAAAAGTCCTTTTGAGTTATATTACGTACCTTGATATCCTCAACCTTCCGATTTCAATGAAAAAACGGGTTGATTTAATTACAATAAAATCGGCGTTCTCGAAAGGTGAAAAAATATTACGCAGATTTTCCTGGTATCTGAACACCTATTCGGGATTAAAATCCGGCGGCAACGTAAAATATGCATTGAAAAAATATGCCTGCCTCATAATTGCCCTCTATTTATATCTTTATGAAGAAATTGAAAATTCAAATCGATTGTTGAGAAACCGTTATCAACATTTATACGAGGCTAACAAATGAAAAATATTAAAATTGCTTTTATCGCACTTACGGTGGTTGTTGCCCTGATAACGCTTTTTATCAGGATTCCGCTACCCAGCCGGGGATATTTCAATTTTGGAGATGTGGCTGTCGTGTTTTCCGGGTTGGTTCTGGGAAGCCTCACCCGGAAAAGAAATTTCTGGTGGGGTGCAGGCGCAGGCGGTATCGGCTCAGCGCTGGCGGATATCATCGGCGGATTCGGCATGTTTGCGCCCATTACGTTAGTCGCCAAAGGCGCTGAAGGCGGATTGTGTGCTCTGGCATCCGGCCGGCAGAAATTTAGCCGCTGGTCGCTGCTATTGCTGGGCGGTGCCGCTATGGTCGCAGGCTACTTTATCGCCGAAGCATTTATGCCGAACATCGGCCTCCAGGGAGCTGTATCAGAAATTATCCCCAACCTGATCCAGGCTGGCGGCGGCATCGCCGGCGGTCTTCTGGCCTTTACAGCTTATAAGAAAATTGTGAAAGACTAGCTCAGGGGTTCTGGTCGCTGGCTTCTTGCTTCTCGCCTCAGGTCACTGGATGCTGTTTCGATCGTTATGCTCATAGCTGATATTGCTGGCCTACCCGCTTTTTTTAAACCCTGAACCCTTGAACCCTGAACCTATGAACCGATTACACTGTTACCGGCTTCAACAATCCGACTGAGAATGCCAGCATAAACTGCCCGCTATAATACAATGGCAGGCCGATGAGCCGATTGAAAAATTCGGTTGTCAAAAATCGCTGCCGGGCAACAAAGACATCGGAGACATAAAAACTCAGGGCCCCGGTGAACACCAGCATTCGTCCGGATAAGATCAGTTCGCCGGCAGACAAGACCGAGCAGGCACCCACGATCATTGCGGTGATTACAAGAATGTAGAAAATCACCGCAATTTTCATAGCGCCCAGATGGGGTCGCAACCACAAAAACACCCCGCCGCTGACCATCGCGCTTATTGACAATCCAATGACGGTCCCCTGATTGATACCCGCCGCATAGAAAAAGGCGGCAACATAAAACAAATGCCCCAGCAAAAAAGAAACGAGACCGCAAAGAAACATCTTTTGCCGGGGCAAAGCCAGAAATACATCACCTCCCAGGCCACAGATCAAACCCGTCAGGATAAAGCGGTAATAAGGAACAATCGGATGGGGCTGAATTACAGCGCTAAGAATAAAAAGGGAGGAAAGAAAGATTTTAACAGCCAGCCTGGCCTTAAAGACTTCCTTTTTTTCGGCATAAAGAAGCCCCGCCAGCAAACCTGCAGCAAGTACAACAATGAAAATATTCATCACATTTTTTAAGAGGTTGATCCGCCTCCGGCGGATTGATCCGGTTGGGCTGGAAGCAAAAGTAAAATGATTAAACTGGTTTCAAAATCCTCAGGTTTTGTTCGATGGGAAGGCGCGAGCCGCTTTAGAAACGGAGCGTACACGTTAGTACGTAAGTATTCTAAAGCGGCTCGGAACACAGCCAGCGGGCAAAAGATGAGGGTTTTGAAACCAGTTTTAGACGAGGCCCTGATCCAGCATCGCATCCACCACCTTCACAAAGCCGGCGATGTTGGCACCGTTCACATAATTTCCGGGCGTACCATAATGTTCGGCGGCTTCCAGCGAGGTTTGGTGGATGCTTTTCATGATCATTTTCAGCCGGCTGTCGACTTCTTCGCGTGTCCAGGCGAGTCGCATGCTGTTTTGGGTCATTTCAAGACCGGAAACCGATACACCGCCGGCATTGGCGGCCTTGCCGGGTCCGTATAATAGTTTCTCCTGCAAAAAGATATCGACACCCTCCGGCACGGTGGGCATATTGGCCCCTTCAGAGACAAGTAGAACGCCGTTATTGATCAGATTTTGAGCATCGTTGGCGTTTATCTCGTTCTGGGTAGCGCTGGGGAAGGCGCAATCGGCTTTATGGTTCCAGAGTGGATTATGATCTAACGCCGGATCAACGGCGGTGTAAACGGCCGATGAATATTTGTCGGCATATTCTTTTATGCGGCCCCTGCGGACGTTCTTGAGCACTTTGACATATTCGAGCTTCTGGCTGTCAAGGCCGCTTTCATCGTGAACATAACCGGAGGAATCCGAAAGGGTAACCACCTTCGCCCCCAATTCAATCAATTTTTCAGCGGTGAACTGCGCCACATTGCCCGATCCGGATACCAGACAGGTTTTATCTTTCAGGGTTTCGTTGCGGGTGGCAAGCATTTCAGCCGCAAAATAAACCGAGCCGTATCCTGTGGCCTCGGGACGGATCAAACTGCCGCCCCAGTTGAGTCCTTTGCCGGTTAATACGCCGGTAAATTCATTGCGCAGTTTTTTATACATGCCGAATAAATATCCGATCTCTCTGGCACCCACCCCGATATCACCGGCCGGAACATCGGTATCGGGTCCGATATGGCGGAAAAGCTCGCACATAAAACTGTGGCAAAAGCGCATGACTTCGTTGTCTGATTTGCCCTTGGGGTCAAAATCCGACCCGCCTTTTCCGCCGCCCATGGGCAGGGTGGTCAGGGCATTTTTAAATACCTGTTCGAACGCGAGAAACTTAAGGATACCCAGATTGACCGAGGGGTGAAAACGCAGCCCGCCTTTGTAGGGACCCAGCGCGCTGTTCATTTCAATTCGAAACCCGCGGTTCACCTGGATTTCTCCCTGGTCATCCATCCAGGGTACCCGAAAAATAATAACCCGTTCCGGCTCAACGAGCCTTTCCGGTATTTTTGCCTGGCGGTAAACCGGGTTCTGGTCTAAAACCGGCTTGACCGATTCCATCACCTCACTGACGGCCTGATGAAATTCCTTTTCCTCTGGATCTCTGTTTGTGACAACCTGTAAGATATCTGACATATGCCCTCCCTGAATGTTTAAACCCCGATTTCGCTTAAAAGTGATTTTGCATGCTCAATACGGCAAATCCAATTATTTTTCAAGAATATTCCTCGCAGCAACCGTGCTTAAGGAATTTGGAGATATGAGGGTAAGATCAGTCGAAACGGCATCTATTCCGGCTGGGTATTATTTTCACCAACCAGTTCAATGTCCGCGGTGTACTTGACCACTTTGTTACGGCCGGCCCTTTTGGCCGCATACATGGCCGAATCCGCTTTCTTAATGAGATCTTCAAGCTCCCTGCCATCTGAAGGAAATGTGGCAATCCCGAGACTGATCGTAATCGGCGGCATATTTTCCAATTTCAGCTCCGCTAATTGTTTTCTTAACCGCTCAGATAGAATATACGCAGCGTCTTGGGCTGCTTCCGGTATCATGATGACGAACTCTTCACCCCCATACCTGGCAACTACATCTACATCCCGGATATTCTGCTGGAAAAACTTGCCGATGGCGCTTAAAACCCGGTCGCCTGCATCATGTCCGTAAGTGTCATTAATATTTTTAAATCCGTCCAGATCGGCCATAACAATCGATAGAATATTATTGTAACGCTCAGCCCGAAGGAGTTCCTCCTGCAGCTTGACCATGAAATAGCGCCGCACATAAAGACCCGTTAATGAATCGGTGACGGCCATATCCCACAGCTGCGCTTTGTTAATGGCCACCGCCGCCTGATCGGCGACGGCTCTGAGCATTTCAACATCGTCGTCCGTAAATTCCTTGCCATGACGTTTGTTGGTAACGTTAATAACACCGATGACATCATTATAGACGACCATGGGAATGCAGGCAATCGAACGCACGTAAGATGCTTCGGAATCGACAAAAACGCCATCTTCCTTAATATTGTTGACCACAATAGGCTTGGCGTTTAGAAAAACCCGGCCGGCAATGCCTTCGCCCGGTTTGAAACTGCGGCAATCGATTTCATTGTTATTTACTTTTTCCTGAAAGGAATTATCTTCCAATCCGGCCAGAATCCGGATATTCAGCTGGTCCGTCTCCATATCATACAGCATGATCGATCCTTTTTCAGCCGAAGTGATCTCAATGGCCTGACCCAAAATAAACTGAAGCAGTTTTTTCAGGTCACTGATGTAATTCATGGCCTTGCCGATGCTGTATAGAAGCGACAGATTTTGGAGGGTTTTATCCAGGTCTTCCTTTTCTTTCTGCCGCTTCTTATAAAGGTGGCAGGTATTCAAACAGACGGCGGCATGCGCTGAAATCTGTTGAAGAAAGTAGAGATCCGTATCATCGAAAGGCTGGCGGGTACCTTTGGATCCAAACGTTACAAGACCGACCAGTTCATCGCCCATACCCAGGGGAGCCCATAGTTTAGACTGAAGCGCTTCAAGACCGAGCTTTTTAAATTCATTCGAAAATAGCAGGTTTCCGGCATCGTCGCTGACGGCAAAGAGTTCACCGCCTGAAATGGATTTCCAGAGACCGCTTTTATTTTTTTGAATCTGAAAATTCAGCTCCCCGAGGCCTTTACTGAAAACAAGCTCCAGCGCCTCGGCAGTTTGGCGATAATAGAAAATCGCCAGCTGATGAATCGCTAACTTCTGCTCTATCACATCGGCAAATACCCCATACAATTCTTCAGGATCCAGGATGTTGCTCAATTTCCGGCAGGCTTTAAGAATTTCCGTCTGCCCTTCCGGCTGGAGATGGCTTGATCGCTCGGATTTCCTAATTTTTTGCGCATGGCGTTTGGGATTTTTTTTGCGATTATTGGCTTTCATGGAATTCACTTTATCGCTTTTAATCCAAGATTGCAAATATTTATGGCTTCAAAAGTTTATTCTTATCCAGGGAAATTTCGGACCAAAAACCGCCGGGATTCGAAATCTAAGAAAAGAGGGACGTCCTTTAGTTTTTCAGATTTTATTATTCAGTGCGTTATTATTTCCGCGCATTATTTTCTCCCCCCGGCTGCATTGAAAAACTAAAGGACGTCTCCCTATTTCGTATTTACCCATTTTTGAACTTTTCATTACTTTAAACGCAAGATCTTCAACGCTTGCCAAAACAGGTATCCGATGAGGACAATGATCCAAAAGATAATTGCGATGTGGAGTAACTTTACCATTTCACCCAAAAAAAGAATTAAGCTGAGCCGGTCTCTGACGGATTATGAGGATTGGTCTTTGTATAGAACTGAGGTTCAGCGCTGTCTTCCAAAATTTAATCATATTTTTGTTCGTCTTGTGCTTGCTTCCGTATCATGGACAACACGACATAGAGTGCTATTCCAACAAAGATCGTGATTATAAAGTATATGCCGGGCATGCTAATAGTTCCTGTAAAGTTTTAAAGATTTTCCAAATTGGTTTTTAAAAAATTTATGTGTTTTAGGGCGGCC
The DNA here is from genome assembly GCA_050123495.1 of Desulfobacterales bacterium. Lineage (GTDB taxonomy): Bacteria > Desulfobacterota > Desulfobacteria > Desulfobacterales > JAHEIW01 > JAHEIW01. Next base: position 1,559 of record JASFGZ010000119.1, on the reverse strand, counting down.
GCCTTCCGGCCGCCCATGAAAGGAGGCTCACAGACGTGAGCAAAGTGTGTCTGCAATAGACGCACTCAGTACAAATATCGGCAAAATTGAATCTTTGCTTTAATTAGATTTGATTCTATGATCGCAACCTGGAGGCGCATTGGAAATGAGTTAAGAGGCGAAAAATGGAAAGGGCGATTCTTTCCGTGAAAACCGCCCCTGAAAATTGTTGTGTGGGACGAGTCTTCTGCTCTCCCACTGTTAATCATAGCTATCGGCATATTTTACAATAAACTTGAAGTGAATTTACCTCTGGATTAGATCTTTTCTCGGTCGGACCCCATTATTAAAATATAAAGGCATAAAAAAAGGCTTGTCACGCTTTAAATTAATGACAGGCCTTATTTAAAAATGGCGGGGACGACGAGACTCGAACTCGCGACCTCCGGCGTGACAGGCCAATAAAGGTGCTAATGATTTCAAGGCCTTAGATTAATGGATTGCAATGGATTGTGTGAAATTATAATGGCAAAATGCTCCCTATACGCACCCTGATGAAAAGCCCCGATTTCGGTCGGGGCTATTTTATTGCCTTCTTATGATATCTGTAATATTGGTGAATTGCATGTATTCTCAATATATCGCAACCTGACCTTAAGCCTGGATAAAGGAGGACAAGAATGGAAATAATTAGAAAAATGTCCAAACCCACAGCCATTTTTTTAACTTTCTATATGCTGATGTTAGCATGCCCGTATCAATCCGCGTGGGCAGTTATGATAGGGACAGATTCTATCAGTAATGAAAATCGAGTCCAAAGCCCACGTGAATATTTAAACAACCTATTAGCACGTGAAGATATTCAGACGGCATTGGTTTCCCAAGGCATTGATCCTCAAGAGGCTCAGGCCCGGATTGATAGTCTCTCAGATGCTGAGGTTAATGACATTGTCAATAAATTAGATCAGCTTCCTGCCGGTGGCTTTCTTGGAGAATTATTGATTGTTGTAGCCTTGGTATTTATAATACTTCTATTTACAGATATTGCAGGATATACTGATATATTTCCCTTTGTTAAGAAAAAATAGTATTTTAAAGATTCAATAGCCTGATAATTTTTGTTTGTCCGGTTGATATCTGTAAAATTGCCAAAATGCATGTATTCTCAATGTATCAGTAATTCTGTAATAATTAGTTTTCTGAAAGAATCATGAATTCTATATAAAAAAGCGGTCCACATTATGTGGTATCCGCTTTTCTATATTATGAAGGCTCGCAACTATAATGCATCATGCAGCAAGACAGCTTCCCGAGAATCTTTCCATCGCTTTTGTGCTGGTTATGAGATTTATTTTGATGAAACATTAAATATTGATTTTTCTCTTGACATCATGAAATCTTATATGATAATAAGTTAGTTTAAATGATAATTAAATATAACAGTATAGTGAATAATGGAAAACCTTGTATCAAAAGCTACTAAAGCCGCTATCAGACACGCCAAGTACCGGAAGAGCCCTAAGGTTAATAAAGACGACCTATTAGTGGGAATTCTTCAGGTCATTTCTCGCTTTGATATT
>JASFGZ010000118.1:0-10136 GCA_050123495.1 Desulfobacterales bacterium | reverse complement strand
TTGCTGATCAAAGTCGGCATGCTCGAAAATCCGGTCGAATGGTTGTCCAATCCAAAACTGGCCATGATGAGCGCCATCCTCGTAAATCTCTGGCGTGGGTTTCCTTTCGTCATGCTGATTTTGCTGGCCGGCCTGCAGGCCATCCCCAAACATCTCTGAAGCGGCTTCTATTGACGGCGCCTCCAGGCTGACTCAATTCTTCCACATCACATTGCCGGGACTCAAAAAAATGATTGTTGTCGCCCTGGCACTCGACATCGTCTGGGAAGTCCGGCGATTCGGTCTTATTCAGGCCATGACCCAGGGAGGACCCGGTATTTTAACCGAGGTCCTTTCGACCTATACGTACAAACAATATTTTCAGTTCTTTCGATTTGAATATGCTTCGGCCATTTCGGTCGTCATGACCGTTGTTTTACTGATGGTCAGCCTCCCTTATATCTGGATGATCAGCCAGGAAGAGTAACCGTATGGAAGCTGCAAAATCACCGCTAAACATTATTTTGCCCAAAGCCCTGATCTGGGTATTTCTCATTCTGGTGTGCATTTATTGCCTAATTCCGTTTGCCTGGATGCTATCCACATCCCTGAAGACCGAATCCGAGGCCTTTCGCATTCCGCCGACATGGATTCCACTTGAGCCGACCATTGAAAGCTATATGGGCATCTGGGTACGCAAAAACTTTGGTATCTATTTTTTAAACAGCACGATCATCTCGCTGGCGACGGCCATTCTTTCCACCTTTTTTGGTGCCCTGGCCGGATATGGATTTTCCAGATTTTTATTCAGAGGGCGCAAGTTTCTTATCGGTTTCTTTCTGGCCACCCAGATGCTGCCGGGCGTTTTGCTGGTCGGTCCTTATTTTAAAATTATGAGCCGATTTGGACTCTATGATACCCGCACGGGGTTAATTATTGCCTTTTTAACCATCTGTTTGCCCTTTTCGACCTGGATGATGAAGGGTTTTATCGACAAAGTGCCGGAGGAGCTTGATCAATCCGCCATGGTGGATGGTTGTTCACGCATCGGCCTTTTCTTTAAAATCGTTTTGCCCATCGTGGCACCCGGTATGGTGGCCACCATTTTATTTGCGTTTCTGCTGGCGTGGGGGGATCTTCTATGGGCGTTGTGTCTGACCTCCAGTGAAAATATGATCACCGTCACCCTGGGGATCGCGCGAACCGTGGGTGAATTCAGAATTATTTGGCCCATGCTGATGGCCGGTTCATTGGTGGGCGGGATGCCGGCGATTCTGCTTTATATCTTTTTACAACGGCTGCTGGTCCAGGGTTTGACGGCCGGTGCCGTTAAGGAATAATGGATTCGAAGAAAGGGAATCAAGATGACATTTAAAGGTCGGGTTGCGCTTATAACGGGTGCTGCCCAAGGTATCGGCAAAGCAATCGCAGAAGCCTTCGCGCGGGAACATGCCCATGTGATCTTCAATGACATCCAGCAACCAGAAGAACTCGTCAAAATTGCGGAAAGATGGTCCACATCTAAATCACAATGCCTGGGCATACAGGCCGATGTGAGCGACGCCACCCAGGTCGATAATATGATGACTCGGGTCCAAAAGACATTTCAGCGGCTCGATATTCTGGTCAACAATGCCGGTATCATCCGCAGGGGCTCTATCGAAACGGTCACTGAAGACGATTGGGACCAGGTCATCCAGGTGAATTTAAAAGGCACGTTTAACTGCTGTAAAGCCGCGGCAGACATGATGGTAAAACAGCGATCGGGCAAGATCGTCAATGTCTCCTCCATCGCCGGTAAAACCGGAGACATCACCTCCGCACCCGGATACGGCCCTTCTAAAGCTGCCGTGGACGCCTTGACCAAAACACTGGCGCGGCAACTGGCCGCTTACGGCATCAACGTCAATGGGGTGGCGCCGCATGCGATCGAAACGGACATGAGCGCCGAGTGGTCAGCGGAAAAGAGAAAGGCAATCGTGGAAGCGATTCCGCTAAAACGACTCGGGCAGCCGGAAGATGTCGCCGAAGCGGTCCTGTTTCTGGCATCGGACAAGGCCGGTTTCATTACCGGGGAAATTTTGGATGTAAACGGCGGCTTTTTGATGGATTAAAAGAAAAATTCTTCGATTCCTGATCAACTGCTTTGATGTGAGGGTGGTACCGGGTGTAAAGCACCCGGTTTGAAAACACCAAAATCGATACCCATGCGATGGACGGTAACGGGTGGGGGAGCAAGCAATGGCCGAAATTAGACTTGTGGGGGTAACCAAAAAATTTGGTGAAAACATTGCCGTAGATCATATCGATCTGACAGCCAGGGACAAAGAGTTTGTTGTTTTGGTTGGACCTTCCGGATGTGGCAAAACAACCACCCTGCGGATGATAGCGGGGTTGGAAGAAGTTACTGAGGGACAAGTTTATATCGGAGAACGCCAGGTCAACAATGTCCCGCCGAAAGATCGGGATATTGCCATGGTTTTTCAAAATTACGCCCTTTATCCACATATGTCGATATATAAAAATCTAGCATTTGGCTTGAAGCAAAGAAAGCTTCCAAAATCCGATATTAAGATGCGCGTAAACGATGTTGCCAAAATGCTTGGCATCGGCGAATTTTTAAAGCGAAAGCCCAAAGAGCTATCCGGTGGTCAACGCCAACGGGTTGCCATGGGACGCGCCATCGTCCGCAAACCTTTGGTTTTCCTTTTTGATGAACCCCTCAGCAATCTGGATGCAAAATTGAGAGTTCAAATGCGAGTAGAGCTGGGAAGGCTCCATCAGCAACTGGAAACGACCATCATTTACGTGACCCACGACCAGATTGAAGCGATGACCCTGGCAGACCGCATCGTCATCATGAATGAAGGTGCAATCATGCAGATCGGGAGCCCGATGGCGGTTTATGAGAAGCCAAACAATCTGTTTGTCGCGGGATTTATCGGCAGTCCTGCGATGAATTTTCTTAAGGTCAACTTAATCGATCAGGATGGCGCACTGGCTGTCGCTGGCGAAAATCTAGTGTTAAAAATTCCCGATCATCTGCAAAAACGTTTTTCAACCGCCGAAGGCCGAAATCTGACCTTCGGCATTCGTCCTGAGCATATCTACGATCAGGCCTTGAAAGGTCCATTTCCGGGAGGAGAGACATTAAAGGCCACCATCGAAGTCGTTGAGCCGATCGGATCAGAAGTAATTTTACTGGCAAAATGCGGATCAACCGAGATTACAGCCCGTGTTGGTCCTGAAACACAGGTTAAGCCGCAAATGCCGGTGAAACTCATCTTTGACATGAACCGGATGCATTTGTTTGATGAAGACACGCAACAGGCATATTGAGCTTGAAGTGTTGAAGCCACCCGGTTTGGACATTCTGGGATCAGAAATCTGAAAGTTGCTTTCTCAGGTCGCCCCAAACCTAACGGTTCAACTCGCCGATGGTTTCACAGCATGCTGTTGGTGTGCCTGGAAATAGGAAACCACCTCGGGCGGGACGGAGGTAAACCGAACCAAGTAGCTGTTCCCGTTCTCCTCGAGGCGCTCCATCACCTTCCCATAGAAGTCCTTGGCTGCCAGTTCCTCATATACATCTCCCAGGTTCATCTTGAGGTTGGCCAGTAGCTCCATTGGTTCGTCGAAGGCAATCTCAGCGCTTTTTTTCGAAAGTCTAACCACTCGTCCCTCGAGACCTTTCTTGCCGACGTGTTTACCTTCAAGTATCGTGTACCATAATGGGAGTTTCTGTCTAAGGGTGACCAGATCGGGGTCCTTCCCCTCCAGCGCGATGTTGTAGCGGCCGGCGATACCGCCAATTTCGTAGATCCGCAAAGGCACTTCGGCGCCTTTGGGAAGCACCTCACGATGCCCGTCAATGCGCAGGGTTTCGCCCGCCTCCTTGCGCACCGATTCGGAAATGAGGATCTGACGACCAACGGTGTAAGACTCGATCCGGCTGGCCATATTCACGCCGCTGCCGACCACCGAGTACTTGATTCGTTTGCTCGATCCGATGTTGCCTACGATTACTTCGGTGTCATGTAACCCAATTCCCGTCTCGAGTTCGGGCAGGTTCAAATTGCGGTTTTCCCTGTTTACCTCCGTCATGGCGTTTTGCATAGCAATGGCACAGGCGATAGCTCGCTGGGCCCGGTCCGGCATCTCTTGTGGCGCGCCAAAGATGACAAGCAGTGAATCGCCGATGATCTCATTGATGGTGCCGTTGTATTGATCGACCACCTCCACCATGACTTCAAAGTAGCCGTTGAGCATTTTAACTACCTGCTCGGGCTCAAGGCGCTCGGAAAGGGCCGTAAAACCGCGCAGATCGCTCATCATGATTGTGACATTCCGGCGCTCACCACCCAATTCCATGGCAGAAGGGTTTTCGAGGAGTGAGTTCATTACTTCGGTCGAGAGGTAACGGCCGAACATCTTCTTAAGGAATTCAGAGAGCTCGGTTGCTTCTTGGTGGGATTCTTCCAGTTCCGCTGTTCGTTCCTTCACCAATTCTTGCAGGTGATCTCTATGGTCTTTCAACTCCTGCTCGGAGTGTTTAAGGTTTTCTACCATTCGTTTGAAAGCGACTGCCATTTGGCCGAATTCATCTGTACGCTGATCGTCCAGGTAGGGGATCTCTTTGCCTTTCTCAATGCTCGAAGCTGCTTCGGTCAGCTGGGTTACGGGCGCGATTAATTCTCGCATGAAACGTCGCAATAACAACATGATTAATCCGAATAGGGAAATGACAACTGATCCGATGAGTCCCACCATCGTCCAGAACTCCCTTCGCTGCTCCTCCAGAGGGAGTAGGATACCATAGGAAAGTCTTCGTTTACCGAAATCGATTGTATTCACCAAAATCTTATAGTCGTCTGTAGCTGTCCAGGTGTGTTTTGTGTCGCGTGTCTCCTCGAATGTCCAATCCAGCGGTAAGACATTCGACCTCAAATCGGTTGCTATAAGTTCGCTGTCGACCCATATGGCATAGTTGTCAACCAACTTTTCATGCAAATATTCTAAGAAATTGCCGTCTTTAAGACTGACCGCTCCCAGCACATATCCTAATAGATCATTGCCTTTGTAAATCGGCTTAGAATGGCCTATGAGGATATCTGTTCCTTTTGCAACGAGCTTTGATTTCTCATCGTTAAAAACTTCCGCGAAGACCGTTCCTTTGGATGCGATGACTTGTTTTTGGGCATCGGCAACGATAAGCGCTGAAAATTTAAGCACCTCGATTTGGGTCTCAAGATATTTACGAAGTTGGGGAACGATCCCCAGTTCCAAGGTCATCTGAAGGGTATTGTCTGAAGCAATCCGGGAAAGTCCCTGGATCAATTCTTTTTCTTTATTATTGAGGATAAGGGAAAAGGTCTTAAGGCCCGCTTCTAGTCGGCTTTCGAAGCTCACGCGAAGTCGTCTCTCAAGCATGCCACCTAGAAGAAGACTTGACACAATCATCGGTACGAGTATGGCGGTCATCACCAACGCAGTAAGCTTCCCCTTGAAAGCGGTCAAATATTCCTTGATGAACACCTTCTGTGCCTCCCGGAATCAGGCAGGGCTTTGAGAAAGCCTGTCCTATTTATATACATGATCTGCTGCGGTAAGAAGCGGATGTGGGATCTCGATGCCAAGTTCTTTTGCCCGTTTCAGGTTGAAGACAATGGCATAATCCGGCGCGTCTTCTATGGATAGATTTCCGGCTTTTTCGCCATTTAGGATCTGTCCTGCTTTCTTGCCTGCCAGAAGTCCCATAGCCTTAAAGTCAACTGCCGCACCGCCAAATAGTCCAATTTTTGCGAAGAAATAGTTGAGCGCCATTTCAGGTTTGTGGCTGTTGGCCACCGTCCATTTAAAAATTTCCGGCGCGGTGTAAGTAACCGTATCGGATACCTTTAGGCTAAGGGCCATCGGATAAAGCGCCCTCGTCTTTTTGTCGTCGTTGAGTTTCTTAATCAGGCTGGTGTATTCCTTCCAATTCTTTACTCTTTTATGTTCCCAGTCGATGGTTTTGGGTTTATTTTTCAACTCGATTTCGAACTGTGCGGCCAGAGCATTGCCAGTGGGGGAATAGTCGGTGATTCCGACGATCTTCTTCCCTTTCAGATCGGGTATTGCACTTTGCATCACCATCATTGAACGAACTAAATAGAGTTTCTCGTAAACACCCGTGATGTTGCCACCGGGCCGTGCCCTATTATTCATAAAACGCTTTTTGGCATTATAGCTTTCTGGCTGACCATTCATACCCGAGAAGACAACGGCGAGATCCTTCTCGTCCGCCAGCGGTAACGCCACCTCACGAAAGGCATTGTCATCCACGACCACCAGGACTTCCGGTTTGAATTCATTTATTTGTTTAAAGATTATATTGGCCTCATTTTTCATGGCTTCGGGAGTAGTGTTCTTCCGCTTGGTGTCCATGTAGTAGCGCTTGACTTCTAGATTCATCCCCTCGAACCAACCCGTCTTGTTGAGACCCTTTATAACGCCTTCTTCTTGCGGACCACCGCAAATGTGGTTTTTCTCATAACTGGGAGCAATGTAAACTCTTTTGGCTTCCTGTCCTGCTACACTTGTCGTAATGAGGGAAAATGTAAGACAGACCATGATCATATTAGGGAGATTTCTTATCAGGCAAGTATTCTCTTCGACACCGGAGCTAAAAGTGGCGGCAAGTTTATGCTTAAAACCTTTTTGTGCCATGGGATCATCTCCTTTGGCAGCTTTAAAACGCAAAGAATCAGGATTTTGAATAGCTCAGAGGAATAGGATACTGGAAGGAGACCAGCTTTGCTAAAAGACTCACTTCAGGCCAGCCGGAGAATGAGAATCAGAATTTTCTTGGTCAGATTTATACACAATTCAGTTGCGCTGGGTCAAGAAAATAAAACCTGTATACATAATGGTAAGGATACAGAGCTTGCACCGTTTCTGTGATCTCTTGCCAGCAAACCAGATTTTAGATGAACTGAACATGTTTAGGTTCGTGCGGTGTAACGAAGATATCTCCAGCATATAAAAATTTTGAAAGACTCCTAAAAAGTTGGGATATCATATCGTTTATCGAAGTTTTATCTTGCCATTCGATTCTGTCAATTCAAGTATAGGTTATGACCCCATATCATTTGTACGCAAGGATTACTTCTGAAGGAAACAAACACTGCTGGTGGTATTCGCGCAGTTTTACATGGAAACCGTGTTCTTTTAGTTTTTCGGATAACCTGATTCCGCGGCATCCGCCCATTAACCTTGGTGATATCCGATAAATTCGATCATAAATACTGCTTCCAAATTTTTCTCCCAGGGTCATATTGACAAGAACCAATTTTCCCCCTTTTTTAAGGACGCGTTTAAATTCCTTTAAGACCGCATCCATCTGGTCAAAGGAAATCAAATCAAACATGTAGTTATTGACTATCACATCAAATTGCTCATCTTCTCCTTCAAGATCAAAGGCACTGGCCTTTTTTAGCGCATAGTGCGCCCCTGATAACCGGCTGAGCCGTCTCCTGGCTTTTTTTAACATGCCTGCGGATATATCGATACCAATATTGGTTCCGTCCGGGTTTCTTTTTACGATTTCAAAAAAAGCCAAGCCCGTGCCGACTGCGACTTCAAGGATATGTTGACCGTTTTTAATTTCGGCCAATTCTAATGCCCGGTTCCTGGCTTTAGACTCGGTCAGGTTGCCCCAAAGATCATATACGTTTGCCAGGGAATTATAAATTCCAGCAATTTCAACCTGAGATACGCGGGCATCTAATTTTTTTTGCTGACCCCAACAACATTTAACCCTTCGCGATGAAACAGTCTGTGCCATTTTTCATCTCCTTATCGCATTATGGTTTAAATCCAAAGAATCCTGATTTAAGATTTTTTGAATTATTTCTATTACAAAATTGAGTCCTTAAGCCGGTTTTCTGAACGCCATAACCCTTGGAATGAAACGCCCTGTTCGCCGCGCGTATTGAATATATTCTTCACCGAATGCCTTGACCATCATTTTTTCTTCCTGACTTACTATCCTGTGCCAAATCAGGTGCAAAATTACAGCAGCAATGAGAAACACGGAGTGGTTGAGAAAGAAAGCGACCCCGAAATTGAAAATAGACACCAAGGCGGCGTATAGGGGATGCCGAAGGTAGCGGAAAGCACCTCTAATACATAGTTTGCGACCGCGTGCCTCAGTCGGCAAAGATCGGATACTCCAGACGGCTAACGCAGCGGCGAGAATTGTACATACACTCAATACCCCGATACGTACTCCAAGGGAGACACCGAGCTGGGGAAGGCTCAGGTGTTTTTCTGCCATGGCTGCTGCAAGAAAAAGGAATAGGGTTACGACTACCCCCAAAGGCCCGCTGCCAAAGATTCGTTTGTATGTATTCATGCGCATTTTAGTGAATTCCGTTGCACTTTTTACGGCGCCAGGCTGTAAAAGCAAAGATTTCATTTTGTACCTTCGCCGTGGGAAATCTTGCAGCGGCAACCTTTGAGAAGCTGCTGGAAAGCTTCATTTTCCGGAGCGAGCAGATTTGCCAACTCCTCCATAGCTTCAACCACAGCAATCTGGCGGCTCTGCGGAATCAAATCCAACAATTCAGAGATCATTTGAGAGCTCTGCGCCTCTAATAATGCGTGCACCTGTTTTCCAGCGTCCGTAATCCGGACCTCGACGGTGCGCTGATTATTTTCTCGGCGCCTTCGGATCAGCAGATCTTGTTTTTCCAATTTCTCAACAATTCGGGTCAAGGTGCTCTGATGCAGCGCCACTTCCGCCGCCAGGGCACTCATCGTTTTAGGGCCGTCGATCAAAGCTTCGAGGGTATAGCACTGCTGCACGGTGACCGGGCCGCAAAACAGCTGTGCGCGCATCAGCTGGTTGATGAATCGGGCGAGTCGGGTAAAGGATTGCCTTGACCTTTCAACAAGCTGGTTGTGTTTCATGATACCCTCCAAAAAGCGCAGATTATATTTGCTATTAGCAATATTTGCTAAAAACATAACATGCTAATAGCAAATGTCAAGAGAAAAATTCTATGTCATGATTAAAAGACGGGTCAAACCGGGTCGCCAGGCCAAGGAATTGGTTCCGCTTATCCTGCATCTCAGAGCCCTTGCCAACGATCAGCCCGGCGATATCTCGGGCACGACGCTATGCAATCTGGAGCACCCGGACGAATGCCTGGTAATCATCAGATGGGAGTCGATCGACGACTGGAAAAGATGGCGAAACAGCACACAAAGAACCGCGATTGAACAAAAAATCGAGCTGCTGACCGGTGAAAAAGCCGAATACACGCTGTATGCGCCCATGGTTGCTGAACCAGCGTAGAAAACAACATTCACATAAAATTCAGTTAGTTAATTAATTCCTGATACTATTAGAACCGCTGACCGGTATGAATTTCAAAATCCGCCTGACCGGCAGCTGCGACAAATGTCTTCAGAAAAGTCCTATCCAAGAAAGACCGATCACTAAAATGGATTTTTATATGTTTTTAACGCCCACCCGGAAAAATTAAGTTTAATGATTAAAATAAGCTGTTGACAAAATTTTATTCGGTTAGGTAATATACCGGGGTTTTGCAGCCTTGATCCCTATACGGAGGAGTAGATTGGAAAAAGATTCTCAGCCGACCGTTGATTCCCCCCGCTCTGAAGAGAACCCTTCCAAAAGCATACGTCCCAAACGCTTGCGTATCACGTTTATCCTTTCGTTTCTGATTCTGTTTCTATTATGGATTGTATTTTCCGGTAGATTCGATGCATTTCACATTATATTGGGTCTCATATCCAGCGCCATCGTTGCCGCTATTTCCGGTGATCTGCTGTTTACGTCAAGCCAGCCACAGGGGCTATTTTCGTTGTGGCTCCGGCTGTTGGCATACATTCCTTGGTTGATGTATCAAATATTTCTAGCAAACGTGCATGTTATGTATCTGGTGTTCCATCCCAAGATGATGGAGCTTATTAATCCAAAGATAATTGAATTTGAAAGTCGATTGAAAAGCGATTATGGCAGGACAACTTTCGCCAATTCCATCACGCTTACCCCCGGCACGATTACCGTGAATGTGACCGTGCTAGGTCGATTTTCGGTCCATTGTATTGACGACCCATCTGGCCGATCTCTTCCCGGTGGAATGGAA
>JASFGZ010000117.1:0-10184 GCA_050123495.1 Desulfobacterales bacterium | reverse complement strand
TCTACTCATCACCAAGAGAGAATCCTTTGTTCTGTTATGAGGCAACGTGCCCCATGCAGAAAATCATTCATTAATTATTGCTCCAGCCACACATTGTCAAGATCCTGGTTCATATGCCAGCTGGAATGCCTTAGGCAAGAGCTACTACTCAACCATAGTCGCCTTCTTCACTACAGCTTCAGGGATATTAATATTAAACATTTTACTGGTAGTTTTATTTATTACCAAATACGGTTCTTCAACCTTTTCAATAGGAATGTTTTGAAGCTTTTCTCCTTTTTGATGTCTGTCTATGATTCTTGCGACCGCTCTACCAAGCTGATAATAATCGATAACAACTCCCATAAGAGCACCATTTTCTATAAAACTCTTAACTGATCCAATACTTTTTACTTTTGCAGCTCTTAACTGTGAACCAATCAATTCTGCATTTGAAACCAAGAAACTATCTGGCGCCAAATAAACGGCATCAACAAGAATTGATTTATCAATGAGTTTCTGTAAATTCTCCTGCAACATTTTTTGTGCCGGAGGAGAGCGTAGATCAATCACTTCAAGATCAAAATCTTTAGCAACCTTATACAGTTCTTTCCGCATAATCATGGAGTTTTTTTCCCGTGGATTGAAGAATATTCCAAGTTTCTTAAATCTTATCACTTCTAAAGCGATTTTAATTTGTACAGAAATGGGAATTTTATCACTCAATCCACTTATATTCCCTCCAGATGATTCCATGCTCTGAACGATGCCAGCCCCCACCGGATCGGTTACGACATTGAAAACCTGTGGAACCCTGTCGTTAACAATAACTCGTGTTCTCCTGGAGACGGTTGTTCCAAAGGTGTAGATGTAATCAAATTCATCAAATTTAGGCTTTAATTTGCTTAATAAACCACCTAACTTTTTTATGTCCTGCCCTGAATTCAAGATGGTGTATTGCGCGGAATAGCTTAGTTCCTCTAATCCATCTTTAAATCCGCTTTCAGCCCGTGTTTCTCCTCTCCACAATATCATGGCAATCTTTAAACTTTTATCACTGGCAAGAAGCGAATTGCTGAAAACGAGTAAGATAACAACTGTAAGAAACAATAATTTGAAAACTGTATTTTTCATGACTGCGCCTTGATATATTATATCGGCTACTCCTTGGGTCTATCCTCCCGCCTCGGCATCAGAAGAAACCTAGCCTCGGACATATGCGCCGGCCACACGATCACGCGTTGGCCGTTTTGAATCTGAAAGGTCAGGCCCGCACGGTTGCTGAGGCCTTGATCGTTCACCTTCCACGGCCCTTCAATTGTCTATACTCGGATAGAGGCCAGGGCATCACGGACTCTCTCAGGGTATAAGTTGCCAACCTGCTTCACGCCGATCTGCTCGGTGAGATGAAGGGCTCCTTTTTGAAAGTCCTGTGCGAGTGCAAGCTGATTGAAAACGTACTTTCTTGCTCTTTGCCAGATCACTGAGGTTTTGGATGAGGAGGCGTTCTGCATGGACACATTCCTTCATGACTGATTATACCAGCCACGCATGAGCTTGATCCTGGCTGTGTGAACTGTCATCGTTTTGATTTCTTGTTTTTCGCCGAGCTTATCAGCAACAGCCTCATCGGATGTTACCACCTTTGATAGGAGGCGTTACACCCCACTTCTTGAGAATAGACAGCAGGACACTCTCTTTTTCAATCTCCCGAATACCCTTATTAAATTTTTCTACCACTTCCTTTTGGTTATGCTCTTTTGCAAACCCTATATAGTAAAGTAGTTTCCGATGCTAAATCGCGTACTGAATGTTTTTCAAGTGAGACTTTTTAATATAATAAAAGCCGACATCTTTATTGATATACACCGCATCGAGCCTCTCAAGGTTTAGTTTTTTCATATTACGACCGTCTTCGTTAGGAACCATGTCGATTCGAAAAGGCTTGAGACTGGCAGCTTTAAGAGACGTATTGATCTTTTTTTGAGATCCTTGTTCAGGTAATGGATCTGTTTTACAATTATTCTTTAATCTCTGGAAATGGGTCATCTTCTAATTTCATATTCCATTTCTTCCGAATCTGAATTATGGTGCCATCGGCTGACATTTCGTTGAACGCGTTTGTCCACTTTTGGACAATTGAATCCGATGTTTTCTTGGAAAAAGCAATCATCAGATTAATTTCCCGTAGATGAAAGACTTCCTCAAATTCTTTATGATCAACCCCCGCCAAATCACAAACCGTTTTTAAGCCCGGTATTTTATACGTCCATAAGTCTATACGCCCGAGAGCAAGCTTTTTCGCATTTAATTGTTCATCCGAAACAGGCTCAAGATTAGTAAATCCGTGGCTTTTGAGTAAACGCTCTCTGGTATCATCTCGCAGAGTCCCAATGCGGTTTACTTTTTTAGCATCTTCCAGGTTGTTAATTTTGATCCCTGAGTCCTTCCTAGCGACAAGAATGTCTCTTTTCGTCGCTAACGGGCCCAGCCATTTAAATAGATCTTGACGAACTTTGGTATGCGTCATTCCAAACAATATAACATTTTCGTCTTTCAGAGCCATTTTGTACGCTCGTGCCCATGGATAAACCTGGATGGGCTCCTGAGATCCGACTCTTCTCTGAATTTCTTTCACGATCTCCACCGAAGGGCCAACCAGAACGCCATTTTCTAGATAGTTTAAAGGGGGTAAATTCTCTGTTAAAATCGTCAACTCTGCTGACAGGGCAGATTTGCCTACAAGTAGAACCATTAAAGCCACTATTAGAACGAGTTTTTTCATCATTGACCTCCTTATAAGTTTTACTAGGTCCTGCCCTAAATGATTGAAAAATTGTCAACGCTTGATGAAGATAACAGCTGGAAATGTTTGAATTGGATCAGTGTGGTTGTAATTCGGATCAAGACAGCGTTCAGGTAGGCTAATATTTATAGGATAGGACAAACAAAGTCAATAGATTTGGATATCCGTCGATTCTCAACATCGCGCATACATGCGTTTTGCCAAAATCCAGTAGTGTCAAGCTCTGTCCTCAATCCTTACTACGCGGCACTTTTCTGTGGTTCGCCGACCGTCCTGCCATGCCAAAATAAATGGCTGCCGAGGCGACCACTACCCCCAGCCAGTTCACCAGAGTAGTGGGTCTTTGAAAAAACAAAACATCCCAGACAAATGCCAGTGCGGGTTGCAGCAATAGAACCAGGCCGGAGAGGGAAGCACGAAGGTTTCGCATGGAATTCAGGACAATCTCGGCTTTGCCGTTTGATCTAAACAGCAAGTGCACTGCGGAACTCAAACCGGCGAAGTCCGCCGCAGCACTTAAGGGTTTGAGACATCGCTTCTATGGCATTGTTCAAATTTTTGCAATAGTTCAGATTGATTAATGATTCCTAAAAAAAGGCCGATATTAGATTAGATATGAACCAATACACGTTAACCCGTTCCGTTGCTTCCGCAAAGCATGAGATTCGGGTATTACCGAATACCGTAAAACGGGAAACACGGAAACACCGATTTTAAAACATCGATAATTCGTAAGGGGAATAAGATGCTAGCCCAAACACTAGCGAAGGTTCAACTCCTATTGGAAGAAGCGCAACAAAAGCTGTCGAAGGAGTCCGTAGCGATTTTAGAACGCGTTTACAACGACGTCGTCAACCTCGATAATTTCATCAAGAAAAAAGTGGTTGACATCGAAAACGACAAAAGTCTGGATTCTATTCAGAAAAGAGCCGCAAAACGAGAGATTTTTGAACGCGCCGAACGCAAGCTTGAAGTGCTCAAAGATAAAAGAAATTATTCGGCCATGATCGAAAAAATAGAGATAAAACTGGAAGACGCTGCTGAAGAGAAAGAAGGCTCCATTTTAAAATTTTTACAGCACAGAGAGATACGCGACAGGCTTGTAACCATGACCGAAGCCCAAATCCTTTCTCATTTTGGAGATTCTCTTTTCGACGGCAGTAACGAGCTCCTGCTGGATGCCATATTAAATGCACCGCCCGGATTTGAAATCCTGAGTGAAGATATACTGAGCAATTTAAGGATCATCAAAGCGAAAAAAATAAATCCGGATATTACAGATAAAATTGACGCGGTACAGGAGCTAAAATCCAGGACGATGCAAATATTTACGCTTCTTAAAGTAGAACTGGATAATTTAAGGATAAAGGAGCTTCCTGAAGCCATTACCGGCAAGGCCTAGCTTAATCATAAAGGGGTTACGCGCTGAACTTGGAAAAAGGCTTTCATTTTATACCGGGGAGACATTTGTGAGTTCAAATTCCAACCGAAGAAAAACGAAACGCTACCATTTCGAGAGCGTTATTTTACATGATACGCTGTTGCCGGATATTTTCTATGATGCCAAAATGTACGACGTCAGTAAGGGTGGGGTGCATTTTGAGTCTGATCAAAGCCTTTATCCTGGCGAGGAAATTTACATAGGCCTTAAAAGCAGTCCGTATTCCGAAGACAGCGAAAAATATTATTCCTATGTGCGAATTATATGGCGCAAAGTCTTGCTGAACTCTTCTTTTAGATTTGGTTATGGCGCTGAATTCATTGAAGCAAGCAAATCTCTTTTAAAGATTCTCGATATCGCTGATTTCGAAAATGATCAACTCAAAAATCACACTCATAAAAAAGAAAGCGATCCAAGAGAGCATCAGAGGAAACCCTACCGCAAGGTTGTATATTTTACTTCAAGAAATGCGAAGTACAAAGGTTTTATCAAAAATATAAGTCGCGGCGGGGCTTTTATCATAACCCAGGAGAAATTTGCGATCGGGCAAATGATAAATCTGGTTTTTCCGGCTACGCGGCTTAAAAAGGAACTCAGGCTAAAGGGTTGGATCGTCCGAGTTGACAAAAATGGAATTGGCGTAAGATTTGATCGCAGATCGGGCAAAGACCGCAGAGGTGATCTGGATCGAAGAAAAAAAATCACCGATCGAAGAAGAAAAAAGCTAAAAAGAAAGCGTGCACGGCGTAAAGCATGAGGCACCCCGGTTAAATTCACTTCGCTTGCTTTACAAAACCGCCGATGAAATAGGCTCTGTCCCGCTTGAATCCTCCAGAGGCAGTATAAATTCCCCGCTGCAAGGCCACAAATCAAAAAATATTAGACATTACCCCGATACTCACTTATAGTTTGGGGGCTATGTCTCACGGCACAAGAAGATAAAAAAGGTACCCATATAGACACTTCATATGAATGACGCCTCCGAAAAATTTGCCAATTACTATGAATTGCTGGGAATCGACCCCGCAGCTGGCCGAGAAGAAGTGCGGCAGGCCTATTTAAAAAAGATAAAAGAATGGCATCCGGACAAAAATCCGGGGCGCATCGCAGAAGCCGAAGACATGACCAAGGTCCTCAACCAGGCCTACCATATACTGGGTGATCCCGAACGGCGCAAAAACTACGACCGTATGCTTAAATTTACCCGGGGCAAGGATTTTGCTGAATTTATTAACGATGAGGCCATTCGCAATAAAATCAACAAGGCCTATCCGGCCTTAAAAAAGGTCCTTGAAAATGTTCGCGAACTCTATGCGCTTTTCAAAGATTCCGTAAAAGGAAATTACAAATTACATCCTGCCAATGTGGCCATGATCGGCGGTGGGTTGCTTTATTTCCTTTTGCCCGTAGATCTAATCCCGGACTTCATACCTCTTTTCGGGTACATAGATGATCTGGCGGTTTTAACCACCATAATGAATTCTCTTAAAGGGGAAATAAACGAATATCATATCTGGAAGAAAAAAGAAGATAAAGAATAACTTAGCGCAATAAAAATCCCGTTTCTCAAAATGAGAGCGGGATTTTTATATCTTTTATGGAACGGGTTATCTTGCGAAAATTTGATCTACAGACAAGTTTAATGCGTCAACCATGTCCCTCAATTGTCAAGCGTAACGTCGGGCATCCCCTAATAAGCACCGCAAGTCGTGATCGCTATTGTTGCGCGCCTGACACGGCTGCCTCTGTTGTTGCCAAAGCAGTGCGTGCATCGCCCATGAAGCGCGAGGCGGCCAGGGTCACATCTGCCCGGCTCCAGGCTTTGTGAAATCGCGCTTCGATCCCGGCGGCCTGCTCTTTTTTGCCCTGTGCCTGCAGACTCTGCATCAAACCGAACAGAGACCAGCCGTTTTCCCGATTCCGGCTCAGATCCTGCCAGTAGATGGATTCAGCCTCGTCAGCCCGGCCGGCTTCCAAGAGCACCGCGCCCAGCGATTGCCTTACTGGAACGTGCCAGTCGGGGGGCTCGTTGTAGATCAGGTTGTCTTCAAGCAGGACAGCGCGATGCAGCCGGGCGATGGCTTTATCATAATCGCCGCGCTTTACGGCAAGCTCGCCTGCGAGCACCTCAACCGCGATGTCTAAGATCGCTTTGGCCCCGTTTCTTGAAAACGTTACCCGCAAGCCGTCCAAAGATTTTTCCGCAGCAATGCCTCGCAGATTTTCCAGTTCTTTGGTCGCTTCGCCCAATTTTCCCGTTGCCGTAAATGCCAGCCCGCGGGCATAGTGCCATACGCCTGTCCAGAAAAGGCTGTCCCCGGGCGGCCGGGATTCATTGAGAATCAGGTCCCATTCGCCGAAACGCGTGTATGCAAAGAGTGGCGCTACCAGAAACTGATGCAAGAGCGGCACATCGCGCCAGGCGCCCTCCGGAATACTGGAAGCCGATTTGCGCGCAGCATCTATTGCCTTACGGCTGCGTCCCTCCATGGTGGCCGAGTCCCACAGAAAATGAATATTATGCGGGTAGTAGGCCAGCGGGTAGACGCCCTGCGCGCGGCACTGAACGATGTAATCTTCGTCCGCCGCAACTGCATCAATGTTGCTCTGAGATGCATCGGCATAACGGCCCACTCGGCGAAAGATATGAGAAGGCATATGAACCAAATGCCCAGCGCCGGGCGCCAATTTCCACAATCTTTCAGCTGCGGCTTCAGCCAGTTCAGGTCGGCCCAGCTCAACCGCATGGATGTATAAATGAATGGCCCCGGGATGATTGGGATTGCGCGCCAGCACGGATTCCAAAACGCGGTGAATTTTTACGGTTCCCGGATAGGGTCTTAGATCACGCGTCCAGTAATTCCAGGGCCTCAGATCCATGAGCGCCTCGGCGTAGAGCGTCGCGGCATCCAGATCGTCCGGGTAACGCTCGCTCAGCTGACGCATAGCCTCGGCAAAAGCGCGGTCCAGCGAAGAGCGGTCGGGTTTAGCCTCTTTGGAATAACGTGTTGCCAGAGCATCGATATAGGCCTGCTCTCTTTCGGACGCGGTCTTTTTAAGCGCAACCGCTTTCTGGATCATTTCATAGGCCTTTGGCTCGTTTTCAGGCGGCATCGCCAGGTTGATGTTGGGCCCCAGCACATAGGCCATTCCCCAGTAAGCCATGGCGCAGTTGGGATCGAGGCGCGCGGCCTCGCGAAAGGAGCGACTGGCTTCAGCGTGGTTAAAGCCGTAGGTCAGCATCATGCCCTGGCTGACGAACAGCTGTGCACGCGGCGAGTTCGTCGTCACAATAAACTTGTGGTCTCCCAGATTCTGTAATCGGGGAGCAATTTGACCCGGTACCGCAGTTGAATCGACGTCATTTTGGGGCTTCTTCAGCGCGCAAGATGCCGATTGTACGCTTAAGATCCCGACAACGACGACTGCGAATGCCAGAATAAACATGTTATAAATTTTATGCCATTGAATATTCATTGGCGTACCTCCTAATTTTATAGATAAATTTTTATGGATTGGCACTCGCTTTATTTAAACTGGATCAGTTGCGAGTAAGCGTGGTCAGAAGTATAGCACAAGCCAGGATGTGGAAACAAAAAACGGTAGCGAGTACATTATTACGAATTAATTTGGAACACCATTTGGCTGAGGTTAAAAGCTGTTAGGAGCCGTTAAGATGAATACGGCCATTTAAAAATAAATCATCCATACTTTATTCGAAAGGTATGACCACTGTGTGGTATGTCAAGGGCGCAAAAATTAAACTTTTAAAGCGTGATAATCCATAATGTTTTTACAGAGCAGATGTTCCTGGCTTGCAAATTACAATACATTGTTTAAATTAAACGCACTAATGCGAACAAGATGTCGATACAATTCAGCATGCTCGGTAACACGCCATTTTTCCATGGCTATTTCCATCCATAGAGATCCAGACATGAAAGCCATCCGAATTCATCAAGCCGGTTCATTTGACAAGTTAAAATAACGAATGGGGTCCCATCTTAACGGGCTGTTGCCCAAATAACTATTGATAATATTGCTGGCTTTTGCTAGATAACTGGTAATTCAACATTTAGGAGAATTACCGCTTATGATGGGCCGCCAGCCAAAGGTTCAGAAAAAGCTGTTTTACACCAAGTTTAATCTGGACCGACGCATCCGCAAAGACCACATCCTTCGAAAAATCGACAAACACATTAATTTTGACTTCATTTACAACCAAGTCAAAGACACCTACGGCAGCAACGGCAATGTATCGGTAGCGCCACCGGTTATCTTAAAAATGATGCTGCTGTTGATCCTGTATAACGTTCGCTCCGAACGCGAGTTAATGGCCACCATCTCCGAGCGCCTGGATTGGCTGTGGTTTTTAGGCTATGATCTGGATGATCAAGTCCCCGATCATAGCGTGCTGTCTAAAGCCCGAGCCCGCTGGGGGGTGGCTGCGTTTAAAACCTTTTTTGAGCGCATTGTCTGGCAATGTGTCGATGCCGGTCTGGTTGATGGCAGCAAACTGTTTATGGATGGCTGCCTGATCCAGGCCAATGCTTCCAACAACTCGGTTGTCAATAAAGAGTCGTTAACACGGTATCTAAACAAAAGCTATCAAACCCTGGAATCACGCCTGGACATCGAGGTTCCGGTCGTCAAAAGGGTATTTTCCCCAAAGAAGCGTTCATCTATGACCGCGATGATGACACCTTCAACTGCCCGGCCGGACAAAGGCTGAAGCGCAGGCGCTTTAGCCGCCAGCGGCAACAATAATATGATGGTGTTACTTGCAAATATCAAAGAACCAACGGCTGCATTAGGCCGCAGGGTTAACACAGCCGGTCTTCACAACTTATTTGTCAATCTTAATGCACAAGTCTTTGCAATGTCCAAGGCTCTTGCTTGTAAGAGCAGACGACGAGTTTATTCGTTTTGAAAAACGGATTTGAGCAACAGCCCGTCGAGACCTGACCCCACCGACAAACGAATCCTACCTAGAAATTGCCAATCAAAATAACTTGCAAGAAGCTTAAAATTTGATAATATGTTAGAAATCGCTTCTAAATGGAACCCGCCCTGTATAGATCTGTAAAAACAAAGGGGTAATCCCCTTTTCATTATAGATTACCATCGAATGTTTACCATGAACCGGTCGAATGTTTAAAAGCGCAACGCCGGCTGGAAATTCAATATTTAGGGAAGGATAAATCATGATAAAATTATCCAGATTCATCATTCTCGCGCTCTGTTTCACCTTAACTGCCTGTGCTTCTTCGGTCAAACGGCCCGAGGATGCCGCCGCGTATCGCTACGACGGCTCGAAGTTTTGCAGGGTGGAGTTGACCGTCAGCGAAGACGCCACCGAGGATCCCGACGACCGTGTACGCTTTGACGATAAAGCGCTTCAAGATATGATCCAGCGCAAATTGGAGGTTTGCGGTGTTGTGGATGAAAATTCGCCCAAAAAAGTCAGCATTGAAATTACGGACATCCGTGTGCGTTCGTCGTTCAATGCGTTCATGTGGGGGTTTATGGCCGGCGACGACCACATTCTTGGCGACGTAACGCTCACCGGAGAAGACGGCAAACCGCAGCACACCTTCAATGTTTCTGCTTCTTATGCCCTTGGAGGCTTTGCAGGCATGAATGAAACCCGTATGAGCTGGCTTTTCGAAAAATTTTCGGAACTAACGGTTGAGGAAATTCTCGGCAAAAACCCCACCCCAAAAAAGTGATCATACTTCGATAAAGGATAAAGAATGCCTTGGCACAATCAAAAATCCCGCTTCTCAGAATGAGAGCGGGATTTTTATATCTTGAATAAAATTGGGTACGCTACAGAAATTAGGCTTATCAAAACGTCTAATTCGTCAACATTGTCCTCTAGTTTTCCGCTTCTCCGTCTGCCGGATCCGGCCGTTTCCATCGGTAAGGCAGCTCTTGAATGGTCCCCGGATCGGTCAT
>JASFGZ010000116.1:0-10297 GCA_050123495.1 Desulfobacterales bacterium | reverse complement strand
TTCTGGTACCCGAAAAATGCGTCAGCAGGAATATCAGGTAAGGCTTGATCTTTAGGGCATGATTTTTAATCAAATCAGAAAGGAAAAAATATGAGTTCCAGCCTGGGGTTGTTATCGTACTTGGGTCTCGGTCTGCTGGGAGGATTCTTGGGTGCGAAACTAAAAATACCGGCCGGTGCCCTTATCGGTGCGATGCTAACCATAATCTGCTTTAAACTATTCGTGAAAGTACACTGGGAGATACCGAAAAACTTCACCTTTGTTCTGCAAGTTTTTCTGGGCATCATGGTCGGAGCCTCGTTTCAACCGGAGCTATTACAGGCGATGAAAAAGATTGCAATCCCTGTGATGATTTCGTGTATCGTTCTCGTGGGTACCGGCGTCGTCCTGGCGATTGTATTTAGCCGCCTGGGGCTGGTTGATATCGGGAGTGCCTACCTGGGAACCAGCCCCGGTGCAATGAGCATACTGACTGTGCTGGCGCTAGAAAGTCAGGCGCAGCCCACGCTGGTCGTCTGTTTTCATTTCATCCGGGTGGTGTTTGTGATCCTCACGGCTCCGCTCATTTTCAAGTTGCTATCCGCCCACTGATTCGACACCGGAAACCAATTTGATCAGCGTAATTTCGGAAGGAGAACCCAAACGCACCGGCGGGCCCCAGTAGCCGGTGCCCCGGCTGACATAGATTTGGGTGTCTGCGTGCTTGTGCAAACCGGAAATATAGGGCTGGGTAAAGCCAACCACTAAGTTCCATGGAAAAAACTGGCCGCCGTGGGTGTGGCCGGAAATCTGCAGATCATAGCCGGCCCGGGCCGCATCGAAAATACTTTTGGGTTGGTGGGCCAGAAGGATTTTGATATCCGTTTTAGGGGCGGCATTCAGGGCCTTTTGCGCATCAGATCGATGGTCCGGCAACATACGGCCTTCACGATAATCGGTTACACCGGCCAACAGCATTTTATCTTTGCCGCTGGTGATAATTCGGTGTTCATTTATTAAAACCGTAAAGCCAAGCCGTTTAACTTCCGCCATCCATTCGATCACACCCGAATAATATTCATGATTGCCGGTAACGAAGTAATTGCCCATGGCGGATTTGATCTTACTTAACGGCGCAACATCGTCAGCCAGCTGATCGACGGTACCGTCCACCAGATCGCCGGTCATAGCCACAATATCGGCATTTAACGTGTTGACAACCGCAACAATATCTTCCACACAGGAGCGTCGAAATGTAGGACTAATATGCACATCGGTTATCTGAACAATCCTGAAGCCATCAAAATTTTCCGGAAGATCTGTTATCGGTACCCGCACCTCCTTGACTGCCGGTGTCTGCTTTGCTTCGGCAATACCATAGCCTGTCGATAGAGCAGCGGTTGCCACAATCCCATAATTCATGGACTTAACCAGAAATCCTCTGCGGGAAGGATTTTCGATTGGATTGGATGCGGCTTTTTTCTGCGTAGATTTTGATATGCGGGCTTTAATTTTATTAAAAGCACCCGCGGGCAACCAGAGCACATCTCTTATGACCAGATAGGTGAAGATGAAACTTAAAAAACCAACCCCCAGATATCCGGACCAGACGAGAACATCGATAACGCTATTGTCAACGCCTGTTCGACGCAGAATAATCATTATGACCGGCAAAAACAACGTGCCGACAATTCCAAAGGCAATGGCAATTTTCCAGATGCGCCTGACAGCGGTTTTGCTAAAAAGCCGCCAGCTGATGTAGGTCGCCAGCAGAGCGGAAATGATAAAAAATATAAGAAAGAATAATTTCATGGTGTTTCAAGAACCTATCATATGTGATTAAGAATTTGAAATCTACTAACTAACCTTTGCATAATTCTGATTTTAGCACTATCTTAATGAGAATAAAGCGCACATATCATATAACTTTTTACGGTAAGTATTCTCAATATAACACATCTTTGCAGAGGTTAAAGGGTCGCTGTAGTTACGGTTCCCCTCGGCGGGGGTGACACCTTGGTCCGTTTGAAAGGACAGAGATATCCGCATTCGATCTCTGGTTGAATAATAAATGAAAACAAAGTCGGCTTTAATTGGAACAGGGGTTACTCTATTTTTTGTGATCTTTGCCGGGCTGGTGTTTCTGCCGGCTATATTATCGAGCGACACACTCAAACCACGCCTATTGCAAACGGTCAATCAGCGCCTTCCCGGGCAGTTACAGGTATCAGAATGGAAATTTAAATGGTTTAGCGGTATCGCGGCCAAAGGCATCACCTACGACCACCACCAGGAAAATCTTCTGATTAAAATTGCCGAGCTTAAAGGATACCGGGGACTGCTTCAACTGATAGCCGATCCCCGCAACCTGGGGGCCGTCGAATTTCTTAAGCCGGAGGTGTTGTTTTATCTTTCAGATAAAAAGCAGCCTGAAACGCCGAAAGCAAAAGGCGCCTCCACGACTAGCAGCCTTCCGGCCTTTGCCGGCATACTCAAAATTACCGATGGCGCCATCCGTACGGCCAGCGCAAGCGGCGACCCCAAAACAGCGGTCAAAGATCTGGATCTTTACCTGAACATATCGGACCTGAAGGAACCCATCAATTATCGCCTTTTTATGACATCCGGAGATACCACCGGCCGCTTTTCCGGTGAAGGCACCATAATACTTTCCCCGGATGACCCGCTTAATCTGAATGCGATTCAATCGGATGCCAAACTGAAAATAACAAACTGGCAACTTGAAGATGCATTGGCCATCCTGGCTTCCCTGGGTGATTATCCCGCAGGCAAAGGACGCTTGAACGCCGATCTGACACTGCGGGGAAGCGCTTCAGAGAACCTGGATATAACCGGTCAGGCATCTCTGAACAGGCTTCAGTTATGGGGAGGGCCACTGGGGGTGGATCGGCCTACTGTAAACAAAATCCATATGCAATTGGACGGTGCCATCACCCCGGACATGCTGTCTTTAAAACAACTGCGGTTTCAATCCTCGTTGGCAAAGGGATCGGCAACCGGAAGCTTCGCCAATCAGGGACAAAACCGCTTAGACGGCACCGTTGCTATCAACCTGGCTGAAATTTTCACCCAATTGCCGCATTCATTGAAACTTCGCGAGGATACGAAACTGGCTCAGGGAAAGCTCATACTGACTGCCGATGTCAAATCGGCAGATGGGACTATGGCCTTTAACGGCACCGCTCGAATCGATCAATTAAAAGGCGTCCGTAAGGGCAAAAAATTATTCTGGAACAAACCGATATCGGTAAAGGCTCGCGGAGAAAAGCGCGCGCAAGGGATTCGGCTCGACAACCTATCGCTGCGCTCATCTTTTTTGAATGCAGACGGCCAGGGAGACCTGGCTAACATGCGAGTTACGCTTTCAGCGGATCTCGCAGCGGCGCTCAAGGAACTAAAAAAATTTCTCGACATTAAAGAATGGAACGGCTCCGGCAAACTGTTTGCCAAGCTGCAACTTAAAGAAGGATCACCGGGCATAAGCACGGCCGCGTTAGATTTAGATACCCGCAACCTGGCACTGAGCCGAAACGATCGTCGCATCCTTCCGAAGCAGAATGTCAAAGCCGATCTATCCACCACGATCCGAAAGGGCGAGGATTTAAGCGCCAGTGAATTCCGGCAGCCCAGTTTAACCGTTCAGTCGTCGATGGCCAGCGGAAAATTCAGCGCCACACGCTTCAAATTAAACCCAAACGGGAAAATACCAGATGCGGATAACCTGTCAATCGACGGTCGCTTTGATTTGCAGCAGATGACAGCACTGCTGCAAAATTTTGACAAACTTCCGCGTGACACGCATTTGGCGGGAACCGCCCATATCCAAAGCAGCGGGTCGCTGGACGGCCAAACCCTGGTATTGAAAAACACCCGGCTGGATACTAAAAATTTCCGTTACCGCAGCGGACAGAAAACCCTTAAGGAAGCGCGTTTCACCGTAAAGACAAAAGGTAAAGTCAATTTTAATACGAAATCGTTAGCTCTCGCACCGATTGAGATTGAGGGTACACCCGGAGATCTCACCATACCCGAACTGGCGGTTAGCGACTGGTCAAACTTACAAAAGGAGATGAAAACCCGGGCCACGGCCAAGCTGGACCTGGCCAAGCTGACCACCGCCTATGGTGACTTTATTCAGTTTCCGGAAAAGACCGAAGTTGCCGGGAAAGGACGATTTGAGCTCGATGTGGATTTTTCATCGCCAAAGGCTCAGTTTCTAAAGATCGATGCCGATCTTTCTCCTTTTGAGTTAACCTCTGATACCCTGCCACCGATTTCCGAGGATCACGTCAAGCTGAGGGTGGATTTAAAGCGCAGCCCGGACGGCAAGGCGCTTACGATTGAAAACATCCAGCTAAACTCAACCCCTTTATCTCTCTCGGCCGCCGGAAACCTGGATCAGGCCGGTAACCGAAAAACGCTGGATGCCAGCGGCAACATCAATTTAGATCTGAAAATGTTGTCCCCTTACCTTCAGAAAATTGCCGGCCCCCAGATCACCATCACGGGAAAAGGCGACAATCCCTTTAAACTCAAAATGGTCTCTGGCAGAAAGCACTGGACGGATGCGCTCAAACAGACAGATTTTACCGGAGCTATTCGGGCAGATTCCATCGACGCTTTCGGTCTGGGTATTTCGGCCACTGAAGTTCCCTTACGAATTGCCAATGAATCCGCTGTCGCCAAATTGGCCGCAACCGCCAACGGCGGCCAGTTGAATCTAGAGCCCAAAATCGATCTGAGAAAAGAACCGTATCTGCTGACCCTGCCGCCGGATTCCCACATTCTTAAAGACGTTGAAATCACCGACGCCATGGCCGAAAGATTGATGTCTAAACTTCATCCGGTTTTCCAGGGCTCGGTCCGGGCTGAAGGCCACATTGATCTGTTTATGCAGCATTTTAACTGGCCGCTGGATAAAAAGGACCGGGATAAAACTGCATTTGCCGGTACTTTAGGCTTAAAAGGGGTTCGGATTCATTCCACCAAACTGCTCTCGGGACTATTGGCCTTGGTCGGGGTTCGTGGCAATGAAATGGATTTTGGGGATACGGATATTGATTTTGTGGCCCGCAACGGCCGGATTGAGACCTCTCCCATCCGGCTTGAAATCGACGGCTACCCCATAGAGCTGCGCGGTTCGGTCGGGTTTGACAAAAGCCTTGATTATGTGGCCAAACTGCCGATCACTCCCAAACTGGTTGGAGATAAGGCCTACCCGTATCTTGAAGGGGTGACGATTGAAGTCCCCATCCGCGGCAACTCGACAAACCCGGACATTGACGAAAGCACCATGCAAAAGGCCACCGCAAGTCTGGCCGAACAGGCTCTGCAAAAATCCCTTGAGAAAGGGGTTCAGAATATTTTCGAACAAATTTTTAAAAAAAAATAAGACACCGTAAGGCTCTATGACAAAAGTCGTTGACCTCCACGATTATCGCACCAAAGCCGTTGAACAGCGGGCTTTCGGCCCCTGGCAGAAACGCTTTGGCGAAACCTACGATGCCAAGACCCACCTGCCGGACCTGTCCGATAAGACCCTTTATTTTCTGGCCCAGCCCGGAGAAGACAGCTCGCTTGCTTACTATGAGATGATAATGGGGGTTCTGGATTTTGGACCTGCCACCAAGTTCAACTATCTGGCCAGTGAAAAGCAGATGCAGGTGGTGGATATCCACCTGTTTTTGGCGGACCAGATGCGTTTTGAAATGATGCGCCGCCTCAAATGGCTCGAAGCACTGCCCTGTCAGAACGACAGTTTCGTAAAAATGGTTCAGGATTTTGAGCGGGTGAAAACAACGTGTAGAGAAAAACCTCCGGAACTGTCGCCGTCCCATCCAGGCCATGTGGCTTACCAGAAACTTGCCACCAAAGATAAAGAGGTATTCATTCGCCAGATGCTGCGGGAAGCTTTGGAAGAATTTCAAAAGCGATTGAAAGATAGTTGAATGGATCGGAACATCTATAATTAGTTGAGATCACAGTATCTTTTACGGCTATTTTCTTCATGAGCTCTATGGAATGATGGAATAGTGGAATAGTGTTCATAAAAAAGTGAAAGAATAAGCGTTTTGATTACTCGTTTTTTTAAACCCATCTTTCCAGTATTCCAACATTCCATTATTCCGGTTCATGTACTTCTATTCCTTCAATCTTGCCCCCGCCGAATTCAGCCATGGTTTCGGCTGCAACCGTCAGTCCATCTTTCAGGTATTGGCTTTCGATGCCGGGAACCGCGTAAGCATAAAAAAGAACATTGTTCGTATCCTCGCGTGCCCGGGTTTTTTCGTCCGCTCCCTGGCACAATACGCAGACAATTTCTTTGTCATCCCGCAGCACAATCTCATCTTCTTTGGTAACAAACTCACGACCGCCCATGCCCGCGCAGACTTCGCCTGCAGCGGTGGTATCCAGTATCAGGTTGCCGTCAAAACGATCATAATCCGTCACCGCCACCAGAATGCCGGCACACATTTCGGCCATGAAATGCGCATCCACGATCAGATCATAGCGCGGAAAACCGCTGTTAATCGTTCGTTTCAGATGCTTGCTTAATGGACATGCAAATCCGAAGCTCTGAAAAAAAGCGGCATAGGTGTCGATGCGCGCGGTAATTTCGGCCAGGGTTTCACGCTTTCGCATTTTACGCAGCAGCTTGCGTTTGTATTGATCAAACCCCGCCGGGTTTTCATGATTCTGACACCCGCTGATCAGCGTGAGCCCAAAACCGACACCCGGATAGGTCTGTCTGTAGTTTGCCGACATTTTAAAATCCGGAAACATCTTTATCCTCTTTTAAGTTTAATCGATTAAAATCTAAAAATGAGGGTTTTTTACTCATTTGCTAAGGGAATATTTTGCCGGGGTTCAAAATACCGTTAGGATCAAACAACGTCTTGATCTGCTTCATACACTCCAGACTTTTACCGTGTTCGGCAGTCATGTACTTTTTTTTACCCAGACCCACGCCGTGCTCTCCTGTGGCGGTACCGTCCAATTCCAGGGCCTTGGACACCACGCGCTGAACGACTTGATCGATCTGATCCCATTCTTTTTTGTCCCCTTTTTTACCGGGGATAACAAGATGCACATTGCCGTCACCGGCATGACTGAACGTGTAACCCAACAGTTTCGCAACGGCCATTTCATCAACGATGGTGGCAATGATCTCAGGGTAAGCGGCATTGGGCACGGCTATGTCCATGGACAAAATACCGCAATCAGGATGATTGCGAATAATCATTTCGCCTAATGCATGCCGTGCCTTAAATAGGTGATCCCGTTCCGCTTTGCCTAAACCGGGCCTGAATTCCATGCAGGCACGTTGCGAGCAGATTTCCCGGGCCATCTCCAGCACTTCAGCCAGATGACTGGCGGTGGAGCTGTGAAACTCAAGAAACAGGGTCGGCGAGACGTTTAAGCCCAGGTGTTCTTCATTATTCATCAAGGCAACGCATTCCGGGTCTATCAGTTCCAGCGCGGCCGGGTTGAGCCCGGATCGGATAATTTCAAAGACTGTTTTGCTGGCTGCTTCCACCGATGGAAATGTGGCAATCGCAGCGGAGTATTCCACCGGAAAACCCACCAAGCGCAGGGTGGCACCGACCACCACCCCCAGGGTGCCTTCAGAGCCGACAATCAGATGAATCAGGTCGTAACCGGACGAAGATTTGGCGGCGCGGGTACCCAGTTCGATGATCTCGCCGTTGGCCAAAACCACCTTCATTCGCAATACATAATCTTTGGTGGAGCCGTAATATACCGTACGCGTTCCGCTGGCGTTATTGGCAATCATCCCGCCCACGGTGGCCCGGGCACCGGGATCGGGTGGAAAAAATAAGCCGGTGTGCCGCAGTTTTTCATTTAAGTCCTGGTAAATTACGCCCGGCTCCACATCGACCTGGAAATCTTCAACACGAATGTTTAAAATGTGATTCATCTGCACAAAATCAAGTACGATACCCTTCTGGACGGGAATGGGGTTGCCTTCCAGGCTCGATCCGGAGCCCCACCCGGTAACCGGAATAAGGTGGTCATTGGCATATTTTACAATTTCAGACACCTCGGCTGCATTCACCGGCCAGATGACCGCATCGGGTCGGCTGGGCGGGTGAACGGATTGATCTTTGGCATGCAGATCCAGAACCGACTCGCCGGTGGAAAACCGATCCGTGGCAACCATGGACTGCAGATTTTTTACATGGGTTGGATTAAGAGAATTGAATTTCAAGGAAGTCTCCTTGCATAAAGCACGCAGCGATACAGGCTCATATGCTTTCTATAATCTGAATAAGCCTTGACTTCAGTCTGTAACCTATATAGGAAAGAATATCAAAACAAAAAATGAACCGGCTTCAGTGTAATGCTTGATAGGCATATTTATTAACATACAAACCATAAGCGGAAGGGGGTTTATGATGAAAAAAAATGCTTGTAAAGCAAGTTTGACCCTGCTGGTAGGTCTTTTTACACTCACCCTTGTTCTGATGCCTTTACAAGCCCAGGCACGGAACATCAAAGTGGGGATCATTGACTGCTACAGCGGCCCCGCAGCTATGTTTGGAAATGATGCCCTCAATGGTTTTAAGCTGGCTTTAAAAGAAATAAATGCCAAGGGCGTTTTGGGCAAAAAAATTGAGTTCTTCACGCGGGATACCAAGTTTAAAGTGGATATTGCCCTCAATATGGCCAAGCAACTGGTATTACGGGAAGATGTCGACATTCTTGTCGGCACCATTAACAGTGGCGCGGCACTGGCTGTTTCGGCAGCGGTGGCTAAAAAAGAAAAAGTGCCGTTCATTGTCTGGATTTCAAAGAGTGAAAACATTACCGGCAAAAAAGGCCATCGTTACGTTTTCTCCGTCGGCGAAAATACGGCCATGGCCGGCAAATCCGGAGGGGTGGGGCTTGCTACCAAACCCTATGTCAAATACTGGATTGCCGGCGACGATTACGAATACGGACACGCGATTGCCGATGCAGCCTGGAGAAACCTCAAAGCCCGCAAACCCGGGGTGGAGCTGATCGGCAAATCCTGGTGGAAAGTGGGTGAACCCGATCTGGTTCCCTATATCACATCCATTTTGGCCGCCAAACCGGATGCGGTCATCTTCGCCACCGGCGGTGGCAGCATGGTCAATATCATGAAAACCATCAAGACTACCGGCATGAACAAGAAAGTCGCCATTTATATTCACACCGCCACCGATCATGCCGTCCTAAATCCATTGGGCATTCATGCACCTGAAGGGGTTATGGGAACCATGGATTATCACTTTTACTATCCGGATCTTTCGGCTAACAAACGCTTTGTAAAGACTTTTAAAGCTGAGTATGGGAATCCGCCCGGGTTCCCGGCGTTTCACGGCTATAACACCGCCCATTTCATTGCCGAGGCTTACAAAAAAGCCGGATCCGTGGATAAGGAAAAATTTATTGACGCCCTCGAAGGCTTACAGATTCAAAGCCCGGTGGGTAGGGTCGAAATGCGGGCCTGTGACCATCAGGTCATTCTACCGATGTTTCTCGGGGCAACCAAAGTATCTCCCGAGCAAGGCTTTGCGGTTTCCTCGGATATCTATACCCTGCGGGGAGCGGAAGTGATGCCTTCCTGCAAAGAGATCATGGAAGCTCGGGGCCAATAGAGACCGATTAATTTGATTACATAAATACTTCTAATTTCGACTGTTCGAGGAACATTTTGCTATGGAAGGTGGGCAGGCGATAACTCTGGCGGCTCTGAGCATCACGTTTCTGGTGGGCTTGAGCCGTGCCATGATTCTGTTTATCGTCACCTCCGGGCTTAGCTTTGTGCTGGGCGTGCTGAGGGTACCGAATGTGGCCCACGGCTCTCTGTATATGATCGGTGCGTTTGTGGCTTACAGCATCTCTGCGCTGTTCGGCGGCGGTTCAGTCGGCTTCTGGCTGGCGCTGATTTTTGCGCCTCTGGTGGTCGCTTTGATTAGCCTGGTGGCCGAACGGTCCCTGTTCTGCCATCTTTACCAGCGCGAGCACCTGATGCTGCTGTTGTTCACCTTCGCCCTGATGCTGATCCTGGGCGATTTAACCAAAATGGTGTGGGGCGCCGATTACCGCTCTATCATGGCGCCGACCATATTTCAGGGATCCATATCGGTTTTGGGATCTCCGTTCCCAAAATACAACCTGTTTCTGCTGATTATCGGCCCTCTGGTTGCCATCGGGCTGTGGCTGTTTTCCACCAAAACCAAAATGGGCAAAATCGCCCGGGCCGCCGCCGTAGACATGGAAATGGTCGGTGCCATCGGCATTAATGTCA
>JASFGZ010000115.1:0-10318 GCA_050123495.1 Desulfobacterales bacterium | reverse complement strand
TTTGATCGTCGATCTGCTCGACACTGCTACATCGGTTGCGCGAAAAGCAGGTCAAATCAGGCATAGCGTTTGCCTCCCGTTAGATTTTAAAACGCCGGGCACAGTGCCATGCACCCGGATGATTCCTCGGCGGGTATCCGATGGGTTTGGTTGTGATGCGTTCATCAAAAGTGAATCACTAAGAAAAATAAATTGGCCTTAGAACCTAACTGCTTGGGGCCGATTTATGGACGGTACTGTTCCGGAAGCACCGGTACTGCATTCCATCCTTGAGGCCAGTTCTGCCCGGGTTTTTCTTTGCGTTTATCCTTTAATTTTTTAAGTCCGGGGCGTGCAAATTTTGGATGGCCTTCCTTCAGGGTTCGTCCATTAATGGCCGCTTCGCTGCGCAGCCGCCTTCCAACCGTGCGCTCCATCTGTCGCCCGAGCCACAGCACCCGATCGACATCGTAGCCGTGCTCAATTCCCATCTCATCGATCTGAACCAGCATATCCTCCAGACAGGTAAGACCGACGAAGCGTGGATCTTCATAATAGTACTCACCGGTTCCGGGCACCGGACAATCGTCCAGAAAATTGGCCGGTTGACCACCCATACCGCCGATGGTTGCTTCAAAATAAGTAATGCCCGCTTGAAGCGCCGCCAAAACCGATGCCGACGCCACCCGTTTGGTTTCATGGAAGTGAGCGATGTGCAGGGAGGTATCCGGTATCTCGTCCAAAATCATGGAGAAATAACGATATACATCCGGCGCTGAGGCGCTGCCGTCATGGTCCGCATGTTCGATATCGGATGCACCGATCTCCAGCCACCTTTTGGTAAACTCGACTGCATCTTTCAGTTCCGTGGCTCCGGCAATGGGGCTGCCCCAGATGGTGCTGACCGTGCCGCACATCTTCATCCCGGCGTCTGAGCATTTTTTGATACAACGTTCCGCTTCTTTCCAGTATTGCGGCAACGTGGTTGCAGAATTGGCAAAATGGTGTTCTTCCTCGGTTGAAACCATCATCAAACACCGATCAGGGCCGATCCCTTTTTCTTTCAATCGGATCGCCTGATCAACGGCGCCTTCCCGGATCGTTACAGCGGTAATGCAAACATCATCGGGATTGATGCCTCTTTTTTCACAGCGCTTTTTGAATCGATCGCTTCGCAAATAGCTCAACACCTCTTCAGCATCGCTAAACTGCGGCATCAGATAGGGATTACCAAGGTTGGTGACCTCGATGTTACGGCATCCGGCAAAAATCAATTCTTCAGCATAAAATGTCTTTGCACGGGTAGAGATAAACTGCTCCAGGTGTTGAAATCCATCCCTGACTGTGATGTCGCCGATGGTTACCTTTTTCGGCATTCTCGGAAAAATTTTCCAGTAATCGTATTCGGTCATTCCTCACTAACCTCCCTTTCTAGTTTTTTTAGGTATTCACTAAAAATTCATTCTAGTTCTTTTATTCGATTCTAGATAAACCCGAAACACGAATATCGAAATACGAAATAAATCCGAATTTCTTAAATTAAAATGTTCAAAACAAAAAAGCGTCTTTATTTACAAGGCATTCATTTATCACGTCGTTTTGGATTTTATATTTTGGTCCTTCGAGATTGTTTCGAGTTTCGAATTTCGAATTTTTATCCATTAATAAACCGTTGTTCACGTTTAAAATTATTTACCCTTGTAGACCGGCTTTCTCTTCGCCTTGAATGCAGCCAATCCTTCAAGACGATCCTCGGTAGGAATGCAAACCCAATAGGCATTGGATTCAATGGCCAGACCCGTGTGAATATCGGTTTCCAGCCCATAGTTGATCGCGTACTTGGCCTGTTCGATGGCAATGGGGCCGGCTTCACAGATCATGGCAGCCATTTTCTCGGATTCAGCCAGCAGGTCTTTTAGTTCACAGATCTTGTTGACCAAACCGATGTTCAGGGCTTCTGGTGCGCCGATCCGCTGCCCTGTAAAGATCAGCTCTTTGGCTTTGCCCCGTCCTACCAGTCGCGGCAATCGCTGGGTGCCACCGGCGCCTGGAATGATCGCCAAACGGGTTTCGGTCAGCCCCATGGTAGCGTTCAGTGATGCAATCCGAATATCACTGGCCAGGGCCAGCTCGGTTCCACCGCCGAGTGCAATACCGTTTATAGCCGCAATAACCGCCTTGTTCAGTTGCTCGATGGAAGTGAACAGATTGCGGATGGTAAAAATATATTCTCTGACCTGATCCGGTGCCAGCGTGGCACGTTCTTTAAGATCCGCCCCTGCACAAAAGGCTTTTTCACCGGCTGCGGTAATGATGACCACTCGAATATTCGGGTTGAAGCGCAAAGACTCGATCTGATCCCTCAAAGCATGCAGCATTGGAAAATTTAAAGAATTCATGACCGCCGGGCGGTTTAGCGTTAAAGTGGCCACACCATCTTTTTCTTTAACCAAAAGGACAGGTTCGTTCATATATTCCCTCCTGTATGAATTGACAACTGAAGATTGAATATTGAATATTTGAGCAATCCTATCGGTTCTATTTACAGCTTTTTACTTCGGACAATACAGATGATACGGTCATTTTTCAGTTACTTAAAAGTACTTCAATAAATAATCTTCAATTTTCAATATCGCTGGGTCAATCCTAAGTTCTCGTCCTCGGGGTTGATGGTATATCGAGAACGCGGAGGAGCACGAGAACGATTACGATGATATTGGGAACCCTTTTTACCTGAGCGAGCGCTCGGTCATATATGCATTATTAATGGAACCTTTCTAATTTGTCAACAGGTTAATCAGTTGGGATGAAACAATCTATTCTATTAATTTATATATATAAATTTCAGATGGTTAATTTATATATCGCGTCTAACACCCGAATGACTTGACAAGTTAAAATGAGACGTGTTATTCATCGATTGAGCGCTCGTTCAGTTTGCATTGAGGCTTGCAACCATCTGATTTACGCTGTAAGAAGCTAAAATAAATTTAATCCCAATTGAGTCACGACCCATTGGGATGATACAATATTGGTTATGCGTTTAAAAGGAGAATCTTTTATGAAAGAAGCCGTCATTGTTAGTGCGGTGCGTACCCCCCTGGGCAGCTTTAACGGATCGCTGGCCCATATGGGGGCGACTCAGCTGGGCGCCCTGGTGATTGAAGCGGCGTTAAATAGAGCCGGTATCCAAAAAAATGCTGTCAATGAAGCGATTATGGGAATGGTATTGCCCTGTGGCTATGGGCAAAACCCTGCAAAACAGGCAGCCGTCAAAGCGGATTTGCCATGGGAGACTGAATGTTTCACCATTAATAAGGTTTGTGGATCGGGTTTGAAGGCGGTTATGCTGGCGGCCCAGGCCATTCAGACCGAAGATGCGGATGTTGTCGTGGCCGGAGGAATGGAAAATATGAGTAAGGCGCCCTATTACCTGGAAAAGGCCCGGACCGGATACCGCATGGGGGCAGCTGTAATCCAGGACCATATGGTGCATGACGGGTTGTGGGATATTGTCAATGATTTTCACATGGGCATTTCCAATGATCTGTGTTCAGAAAAATATAATGTCAGCCGTGAAGATCAGGACCAATATGCCACCGAATCCTATCGCCGAACATTAGCAGCCATTGAAGCCGGAAAATTTAAAGATGAAATTATGCCGGTGGAGATCCCCCAAAGAAGAGGTGATCCGCTTGTGTTTGAGCGCGATGAATGCCCCCGGGAAACCAGTTATGAGATTCTGGCAAAGATGTCTCCCGCATTTCAAAAAAACGGAAGAGCAACCGCCGGAAATTCTTCGATAATCAGTGACGGCGCCGCCGCTGTCGTGGTTATGTCAAAAGATAAGGCCAAGGAACTGGGTTGTGAGATTATGGCGACCATTGGAGCCCAGGCTTCCGCCGGCCTGGATATGAAGTATGTGCTGGTAGCCCCGATATTGGCAATTCCTAAGGTTTTACAAAAGGAAGGATTAACCCAGGATGAGATCGACCTGTTTGAAATCAATGAAGCCTTTAGTGGCTCTACGGTGGCGGTATTGAGAGAACTTAGCCTGGACCCGGTAAAAGTCAATGTCAATGGCGGCAGTGTGGCACTCGGCCATCCCATTGGCGCCAGCGGCTGCCGGGTGCTGGTTACGCTTTTACATGAAATGATCAAACAGAATAAAACGACCGGTCTGGCATCTCTGTGCCTGGGCGGCGGCGAAGCCGTAGCTATGATCGTAAAAAGATAATCGTTATTCGTTATTGGTTATTAGCGGATGAATCCGCAATAATAATTTACAGATAACTATTAACGAATAACAAATAACTGTCAAAGAGGAGCAAAAGATGGAGATTAAAACATTGGGTATCGTCGGTGCCGGTCAGATGGGCGCCGGTATCGCACAAGTTGCAGCGATGAGCGGCTTGGATGTCATCATGAATGACATAAAAGCAGAATTTGTTGAAAAAGGTTTTGAAAGTATCGCCAAGATCTTAGGCCGCAATGTCGAAAAAGGAAAAATATCAGAAGAAGAAAAAAGTGCCGCTCTGGGTAAAATTAAGAACAGCGTGAGCCTAAAGGATATGGAGTCGGCGGATTATGTCGTTGAAGCGGCAATTGAAAAGGAAGACATAAAATTTAAGATCTTTAAAGATCTCGATGAGATCTGCGGTGATCAGGTTATCCTGGCCACCAACACATCATCAATTCCGATCGGTCGGATCGCAGCCCGGACGAAGCGGCCCGAAAAAGTGATCGGGATGCATTTTATGAATCCGGTGCCGGTTATGAAGCTGGTGGAAGTCATCCCCGGCATTGCCACCTCGGATGAGACGCTTCAGATCACCTGGAATCTGGCTGAAAAATTTGGCAAAACCCCTGCGAAAGCAAATGATTATCCCGGCTTCATTGCCAACAGAATCCTGCTGCCGATGATCAACGAAGCCGTTTATTGTCTGTATCACGGCGTGGGAACCCGGGAAGATATCGATACGGTCATGAAACTGGGAATGAATCACCCCATGGGTCCTTTGGCGCTGGCCGATCTGATCGGATTGGATACCTGCCTGGCCGTTATGGAAACGCTGTATGACGGTTTTAAGGATTCCAAGTATCGTCCCTGCCCGCTGCTACGTAAATACGTCGAAGCCGGATGGCTGGGGAGGAAGGCCGGTAGAGGATTCTATGAGTATACCGCATAAGTTGTTATTGGATTCAATCAAATTTTAAGTAATGAATATTTGGTTCAGTTCAAAACAGCAAACTCTGGAATGCTGGAACAATGGAATAGTGGAATACTGGGTTTTTTCAAATGTATTTAGTCTTATTTAAATAGAAGCTGAATGATAAATGGAGATTAAAAGCGCTCTTATGGCCCCCAGCCCATTATTCCAAAATTCCATCATTCCATTATTCCAAAACTGAGCGAAGCGAATTTGATCTGGAGGTAATATGCCGCGAAGAAAGATAAAAAAACAGGTTCCTGTAGGCCTAAAAATCAAAAAAGCCAGAACCGGCAAAAAAATAAAGCTTGATCAGCTGGCAAACGAGACGGGTTTTTCCATCGATTATCTAAAAGAAATCGAGTCCGGTAAAGCCATTCCGCCGGTCGGGGCTCTTTTGCAAATTTCCAGAGCGCTGGAGATCGACTCGGGTGCGCTTCTCAAGGAGCCAGAATCCCAGCTGCAAAGCCGCATTAAGGCCCATACCAAACGAACGGAAAATTACGCCTACACGACCCTAACGCCCGGTGCTGAAAATAAACACCTCAAAGCATTTTTGGTCAGCGTCGAACCTCAGCAGGATCATAAGGGTGTCGGTTACCATCATGAGGGCGAGGAATTTGTTTACGTTCTGCAGGGCAAAATCGAAGTGGCTGTCGGTGAGCATATTAATATTCTTGAAACTGGAGATTCCCTGCATTTCAACTCTGGCATTCATCACAATCTAAAAAGCATCAGCGATGAAACTGCAGAGCTGTTAGTCGTAATTTATGCACCCTAGCTGCCTGCTGGTCAATGGCATCCGGCTTCTGGTCGCTGGTCGCTGGCTGCCTGCAAAACACGCAAGCCTTCGTTTATTGTCTCTGGATCGAGTATTTACCAGAAACGAGCAGCCAGAAGCCAGTAGCCAGCGGCTAAAAACCAGCAAAACGTAAACAAAAGCCAAAAAGGACGTGGAGATATGTCTTTTAAGCTAACAGAAGAACAGCTCATGGTTCAATCCATGGTCCGGGATCTGGCCCGAGCGGAGTTTGCGCCCAAGGCCATGGAACGTGATAAAACCAAGGCGTTTCCGGCCGACAATTTGAGCAAACTTGGTGAATTGGGATTAATGGGAATGATGATACCCCCTGAGTATGGCGGTTCCGGTGCGGACACCGTGAGCTATGTTCTGGCGCTTTCTGAGGTGGCCTACGCCTGCGCTTCAACGGCGGTGGTGATGTCGGTGCATAATTCAATCGTCTGCGAAAGCATATTGCGTTATGGTACCGAGGATCAGAAAAAGCGTCATCTCGCAAAGCTGGCAACCGGAAAGATCATCGGCGCCTTTGCCCTGACCGAACCGAATGCGGGTTCCGATCCCTCCAGACAGACAACCAGGGCTGTTTTTGATGGCGACAGCTATATACTCAATGGCAGTAAAAGATTTACGACCACCGGAAAAAATGCCGGGGCTATTATTGTAACTGCAAAAACCGATGAGAAAATGCGCCACCGGGGAATTAGTGCGTTTATCGTAAAACAGGGAACCCCTGGATTGACCGTCGGCCCCTTGGAAGACAAAATGGGATTGCGTGCCTCCGACACCACAGATCTTATTTTTGAAGATTGCCGCATTCCGGCCAAAGATCGATTGGGAAAAGAAGGTGACGGATTCCTCATAGCCATGACAGGTCTGGACGGTGGGCGGATCGGAATTGCCGCCCAATCGGTAGGCGTTGCCCAGGCGGCCTTTGATGCCGCGGTTCAGTACGCCCAGGCAAGGGAGCAGTTTGGCCAGCCGATTTCCAAATTTCAGGGGTTACGCTGGATAATCGCCGACATGGCAACTGAAATTGAGGCGGCGCGGCTGCTGACGTTTTCCGCCGCTGAAATGAAGGATCGTGGTGAGAACTACACAGCGCAGGCTTCAATGGCCAAGCTGTTTGCTTCGGAAATGGTCAACCGCACCACCGCCAAGGCCCTTCAAATGCATGGCGGATACGGCTTTACAAAAGAATATCCGGTAGAACGATATTACCGCGATGCCCGGGTATTTACAATCTACGAGGGCACCTCCGAAATTCAACGCATCGTTATTTCAAATCATGTCCTCAAAGACAAACGCAAACCTTAAACTGCTGGCAGACAGAGATGATTTTACCATATTTAGGGATTTGAAATATTATGATTGTAACCGCCCCCCTTGTGTAAGCGTTGCTTCTTGACTTCGGTTCTTTCATATTTTATTGGTATCATCAGGCCTGATCGTCTTCACATCATTCGGTTCCGGATATTAGACGCCTGCGATTCATCCTCTAATAACTCTATTGGTCTGCTGAGCGCATATCTAACCTTCCAAAAGCCCTTCTTAAAACAGGTCTAAATTTGAAATTATTTTGAAATACTTTAAGGACGGAGGCAATGATATGGAAGGGATGAATAGAAGAAAATTTTTGAAAAGAACTGGTAAATTAACGCTGGCAGGAACAGCTGCATTAAACATTGGAACAGTTATCTCGCAACTCGTGCCTAATCCCCTGAAATTGGCCTTCGCCTCGGAAGCAAAAGTTGAATTCGACGTTTATAACGATGTGAATCCAAATACAAAAGACATTGTTGCCCATACTTTCAAAGACTGTCTCGCAAAAAAGTGGTTGCCCGGAATTTGCTATAAAACATCTAATCCAATGGTTGCGGTTGCCAGTGGCACAGTGACTGAAATTATCGCATTAGAAGAATACACCAAGAGCCAAGTTCATGCATCTGCCTTTAAAAGAACGCTTATGGATGAAGAAAATAACGCAAAAGGATTTTTTGTAAGAGTTAACCATGGCAATAATGAATCAATATATCTGCATCTAAAGAAACCTGAATTAAAGTTTGGTCAGAAAATTAAAAGAGGACAAATCATTGGGCATCCTGATGAAAGATGGAATATGCCGAGACTGGTATTTATAGATTATCACGATCAAAGCGACCCAAATAATTACGGTATGAACCATAGCTTTATGAATTACGGGGATGGCAGCACAGACTTGGAAATTGGCAAAGCAGAACAAAGAAAAAGAGTTGAAAAACAAATTCTAATTTTAAACAATATTGCCGGTATGGTTGAAGGACCGGAAAAATATACGCTGCTCAGAAAAAAACATAAGGGTAGGTTCCCATGTAAATGGTCGCCCATTGAGAAATTTCGGTATATTGAGTACCTGCATCAAAACAAACCCGCAACATTTCCCTCTTTAACAAAAGAAAGGCTCGGAGAGATAAAAAAAGAATTTTACAGCAACCAGCCCATTATTCTGACTTTGCCGTTTATGAGGGGATAATTTTGGTTATGTATCAGAAGGCAGGGCCAACTATGGCTCTGCCTTTTTTATTATCTTCTAATATACTGATATCTCAAACAGTTCTGTAGATATCAGCTTCCAGTTTATCTA
Source organism: Desulfobacterales bacterium (assembly GCA_050123495.1). Taxonomy (GTDB): domain Bacteria; phylum Desulfobacterota; class Desulfobacteria; order Desulfobacterales; family JAHEIW01; genus JAHEIW01. The sequence goes on along the minus strand of JASFGZ010000115.1, from coordinate 1,707 downwards.
GTGATATTTTTATGTTATGCATTCATAATATATGAAGCTGATGAATCAGAAAGGATTAGAATTATGAAGGTAAATCCGAATCTTATTTCTCCCTGTGGTCTTTATTGCGGAGTCTGTGCCATTTATATCGCACACCGTGATAATAATCACAAATTCAAGGAGCGGTTGGTGAATCTATACAAGGGAAAAGTTCCCGGCAAAGGTATTCTTCCTAATACTGAAAATCTTTCCGCAGAAGATATTCGATGCCGTGGCTGTTTATCTGATGACCGCTTTATGCATTGCCGACATTGTGAGATCAGGGCCTGCACAAAAGAGAAAGGTTACAGCGGATGTCATCAATGCGATGAGTTTCCGTGTCAGTACATCGAAAATTTTCCTATGACTGTTGGCAAAAAGGTTATTTTGCGGGCTATTCCATATTGGCGAGAGGTTGGTACCGAAAGGTGGATTCAGGATGAAGAAGCCCGCTATATTTGTCCTGAATGCGGCAATAAAGTTTTCAGGGGCGCCGTAAAATGTAATCGGTGCAAAGTGAAGTTGGATCTGGACTAGTTTTTACTCGAATATCTTGGATGCCTGTTCAATATCCTCCGGGCAAAACACAAACAGACATTTCTCATCGGGCGAGGAAACCGATCCATACACATAATTGATATTGATTCCCTCTTCGCCGAATTTCGAGGACATTTTTGCCAGTTCGCCCGGCCGGTTCTCAAGCTCAAGGGCGATGACCGGCATGCTATCAAAAATGAAATCATTTTTGGACAACAGGTCAACGGCTTTATCCGTATCGCCGACCAGAAGCCGGATCAGCGCAAACTCGGCCGAATCTTTGCGCATGGAATTATAGCTGGCAGCAGATGCTATTCGTTTAAGCGATTTTCCCCGGGCTTTAAAGAGCTCCTGGACATAAGAAGACGCATCCTGTATCGTCAGGGCATCGATGTTTATACCCGCTTCCCCGAACATGGTTGCCAGTCTCCCAAGTTCACCCGGCACATTCTTCAAAAAAAGTGAAATTTCCGTTCGAATCATTATCTTCTCCCCATAAAATCGCGAGGCGATTTTATATAATATAATTTCTTTTTCGCTCAGAAGAGCACGAAACCGTTAAGTCGGTACATATAGATAAAATAAGGAGGGAAGTCAACACTCTTTAAATCTTCAGGAAAAGGAATGCGCAAAGATTGGTGAATCCAAATCCAAAGTGCCCCATATAAATAAATAATAAAATGGGGACGTCTATGATTTTATGCTTTTTTTGGATATAAAAAATTTGCATAAAATCATAGACGTCCCCTTATTTGTCCACGCGGCTGCTTATTCCTGCGGTCCTCCATACAGTTCCTTTATCTTGGAACGATCCGGCAAACCATCTTTTAATAAAGGAAATTCCGATACAAACTCAACGTAATGCGGCTTTTTATAGCTGGCGATGCGCTGGCCGACAAAAGCAATTAATTTCTTGGCATCAAGATTCTGGCCTGATTTTAAAATGCAAACGGCTTTGATCCCCTCTTTCCACTTTGGATCAGGTACGCCAAAAACGATCGCTTCCTTGACAGCCGGGTTATCCAAAATGGCCTTTTCGACCTCCACCGGATAAACGTTTTCGCCGCCCGGCTTGATCAATTCTTTTTCGGCTTTGCGACCCTCGTACCAGAGAAAGCCGTCTTCATCAAAGCGCCCCATGTCTCCAGTATG
>JASFGZ010000114.1:0-10389 GCA_050123495.1 Desulfobacterales bacterium | reverse complement strand
CGGAAACTTCGCGTTCGAGTTTGCGGATTTCGCGCAGATCTCTGAAAAAGCAAACCAGCCCGTTTTCGCGATCCTGGTCGAACAGCAGAGTGGCTGAAACCTGAACCGGTATTTCACGTCCGGAATTCTCCAACAAGCGCGTTTCGTAAAGAATCAAGCGGTTTTTCCCACCGTAAGTATTACGGGACAACTCTTGCTTAAAGCGTGCAAGCTCCCCGGCAGGAAAGAATTGCTTGAAGGTCATCTTATGAAGAACGTCTTCCTTGGGAAACCCAAGCATCTGTTGCATGCAACGATTATAGATAACAACTGTATGGCCGTCATCGCATCCCAGGATACCATCCATCGAGCTCTCAATAAGATTTCGTTGAAACGCAATGCTTTTTACAAGCTCCTGGCTGGTTTCGGCTTTTTCCTTTTCAAGGAGCGCCGTGTAATCCTTGAGTTGCTCTCGGGAATTAATTCGCTCCCTGGCCCGCTTCAAAGCAAGATACAGCGCCTCATCGCTGATCGGTTTGGTAATGAAGTCTGAAGCGTCCAGCTGGAGGGCACGGATGGCAAGGTTCATCTCACCAAAAGCGGTGGCGACAATAACCTCGATATCCGGATATTTCTTCTTTAGGGTTTCCAGTACCTGGAGCCCATCTATACCCGGCATGCGGATATCGGTGATTACGATCTGGGGAGAGATGTCTTCACAGAGCTGAAGCCCTGTTGCACCGTCAGCTGCGGAATCAACGATGTAACCGGCGTCCTGAAGGGCAATGGTCATTACCTCGCGGATATCTTCTTCATCGTCAATCAAGACAATTTTCCATTGGGAGCGATTTTCCATATTTATTTTTTATCCTTTGGTTGCTTTCGAAAAGGATCGGCGTTTATTTCATACCGGCGCATGATCTGCTGAAGCGCCTGGCGTTCCAATCCGCAAAGTCTTGCGGCCTGGGTAACATTTCCATTGCATTTGGAAAGCAGGTTGTTGATGTAATTGGAATTGAAATGCTGCAGCGTTTGTTCTTTGGCAGCTTTATAAGGGAGCTCCTGAAAAGAATGATCGACGAGACATTCATTGCGTGCATGTTCGGATAGGCCCAGGTCGTGTGGTTTTATTTCATCTGAAGAAGAAAATAATATTCCCTGCATAATCATGTTTTCCATCTCCCGCACATTACCTTCCCACGGCCGGTTCATAAATATTTCCAAAAGTTCAGGCGATAACCTCTTTAAGGATTTATTTAGTTTGGCGCAATGTTTCTCAAGTAAATGATTGGCGATAAGGGGAATATCTTCGCGATGTTCCCTTAAAGGCGGCAAGTGAATAGGCAACACATTTAAGCGATAAAAGAAATCTTCCCTGAACTGCGCGGTTTTCATTTTCTCTCTGATATGCTGGTTGGTGGAGGCAATGATACGAACATCTACCTCAACAGATTTGGAATCCCCCAAGGGTTTAATCTCTTTTTCCTGAAGCACCCGTAACAGTTTCGTCTGAATGGTCGGACTGATATCTCCGATTTCATCCAAAAATACGGTTCCATGATGGGCCTCCTCAAATAAGCCTTTTTTGTCCTGGGTGGCATCGGTGAATGCCCCTTTTTTATATCCAAAAAGCTCACTCTCGAGAATATTTTCCGGGACGGTTGGGCAGTTAACCGCAACAAAAGCTTTTTTATTCCGTTTGCTGAGGCCGTGTATGGCTCTGGCCGCCAGATCTTTTCCCGTACCTGATTCTCCGGTTATAAACACGGTTAGATCATTCTTGGCCACCATTTGGATGGTCTCATATACCCGCTGCATTTTTGAACTTTTGCCGACCAGGTCTTGAAATACATCATCCAGGCATACCTGCTGGAGCCTTATATTTTCCTTTAACAGACTGCTTCTTTCCAATGCTTTTTCTATTCGCAGGACAAGTGCTTCATGGTCAAAGGGCTTGGTGATAAAATCATAGGCGCCTCTTCGCATGGCTTCAACAGCCATCTCTATGTGACCGTAAGCAGTTGTCATTACCACGGTGAGGTCCGGCGTGTCATTTTTTATTAATTCAAGAAGTTTCAATCCATCCATTCCGGGCATCTTTATATCCGCGATAACCAGATCAAACGCTCTTTCTGCGAGCGTCTGCAGCGCCATTTCTCCAGAAGAAGCCGTTTCCACCCTGCAGTCCAGGTCAGGCTCAAGACTTCGCTTAAGCAGTTGAAGCATGTCCGGTTCATCATCTACAACCAAAAGCGATCTTTTCATCGAAAACTCCCCTTATCCGGTGAAATAACGGGCAAAGTGATCGTAAATGTGGAACCTTTGCCAGGTTTACTTTCCACAGATATATCGCCGCCATGATTTTTTATAATGCCATAGCTCACAGATAGACCCAAACCGGTCCCTTCGCCGGTGGGCTTGGTCGTAAAGAAAGGATCGAAAATACGCGATAAATTCTTTTTTTCAATTCCATATCCGGTGTCGATTACGTTGATGGAGAGCTTTTTATCAGCGGAATTAAATTTCGTAATTACTTTTATGGTTCCATTATTACCAACAGCGTGCTGTGCGTTCATAATCAGATTAATCAATACTTGCTTTATTTGTTTCTCATCTAACTCTATGGGGGGCACCCGGGGATCAAATTCACTGACGATTTGAGTTGCACCCAGGTCAGAATGATACTGCATAAAATTCAAAACCTCATCGATGACGCCATGAACTTCGACAAAGGATTTTTTAGGCCCCGGCTCTCTGGCAAAATTGAGGAGATCCTCCACAATTAATTTACAGCTCCTGGCGTGTTTTACAATGGTCCTCAAATCATTCTGTCGTTCTTCTTCATTGCCTTCATTTCTTAACAGAAGCTGCGTATAACCCAGAATAATGCCTAAAGGATTATTAATCTCATGGGCAACACCGGCAGAAAGCTGCCCAATGGAGGCGAGTTTTTCTGCCTGGGCCATCTGTTTTTCCATTACCCGTCTTTGCTCGATATCCTTTACCAGGAAGTGGATGGTGTCTTCCTCGTCTTCGGGTCCTTTGTCCAAACTGCCGCTGATCAGTGCTCTTATGGTCATCCCGTTTCTATGTTTCAAGTCCGCTTCGAAGTTTGAAATAAAGCCTTGCGCCTCAATGGTATGCAAAATTTGATTCCAGTATGTTTGACGGGAGAAGAATTCTTGGAACCTTCTGCCATCTAAAGAACCATCAGATTCCGGGTAGCCCAATATATTCTTACCCACCGGATTAAGATCCACAATCAGACCGTCTTTTTTGGCAACTAGAATCATGTCTTTTGAGACTTCAAAAATTCGGCGATACTTGTGTTCCGATAGGGCCAATTCTTCTGTTCTTTCAGCTACCAGCTGCTCGAGATTCTGATTCAGAAAAATCAGTTTTTCATGCGCAATCTGTAGCGCCTTTTTATCCTTCGATATTTGTCGATATACCTCCCAGATGCGCTCAAAGAAAAGCGTGACCGAGCCAACCAGCACAAACATTAAAGAATTGATTGCGCCGCTATAGGGACGGATCGAGTCCCACACCTCTGGTTGTCCGGACATCAAAAGGACCTGTTTGAGAATATGCCCCACGGATCGGGACATCGCAAAGCCGGTCAACCCGAAACAAACCCATAAAAGATAAGTGCCCATGACATTGTCCCGGTCGCGACTTCTGAGCTCATGGGCAAGCAGCAGGCAGAGGAAAGAAAGGATGATCATCAGGATCGAGCCAAGAATATCAATAAAAAATATCGGTACTGAGGAAAGGATCATGACGGTCTCTCCCCGGGGGTGTCAATCCTGGATTCCCTTAAGAGGCGCTTTAACCCAATATACAGAAAGAAAATGGCCGGTACACAAAGCAGATGATCTAGCTTGGCAAAATAGTATAATATTTTAAGATGATCGTTGTTAAAAAGATCATTGATCTGAATTTGCCAGGCCCCGATTCTTTCGGTCTGTATGATATTGAATTGGTCATCAAGAAAATGAATCGTCATCGTATCGAGATTCCACAGGATGAAAAAAAAGGCGGAATATTGAATGTATTTCCAGCCGCTCTCGCGCACAAGCCCTCTTTGCCTCAGCCAATATATTAAACTGCCCATGGAAACGATGAAAAAAAGGTGGGCGAATTGATGGGCATAGACGCCCTCTATGCCGCCATGACCCTGGGTCGCCAATGCGTGCGCCGGGAGAAAAAATGCCCACAAGAAGGCAGTTGGAAAAATAACCGTTAGATGGGCTTTATTTTTCATCATTCCAAGAAATCCTCTATCCCTTTCTGCCACTTTAGCGCTTTTGCGGGGAACCTTATTTATCTGGCGGACATTATGGATTTTTTACATCTAAAATACAATGATGTCAATAAGTTGTAAAATATCTGTTTCTTCAGACAGTTAAAACGCAGCTATTCCAGTCCTTTAAGACGCGGTCCTAGATTTATAAAAACCTGTAAAATTAAGTATTTTAGAGGTAGTGAGAATAAATTAGCGTTACCTAGGAAAAATTTGTTGCGACTGGCGGCGGTAGTGCCCCATCCGGGTCTATTGCGAATAGAGGACAGAAAAATGCGGCGGCTAATTCGTACCCATTCATAAATGAATAAGCGGCACAAATTATTTTAGACACCCCCCAAAAGGGTGTCCTATCTGCCGATGGTGGAGAAAATAAGGGCGGATAATCTGATTATTCGTTTTTTATTTTTAACTGGGTGATGCGCTGTTCGACGCGTTGGAGTTCTCGGGAGAGCTCTTCTTTATATTCTGTAAGCCGAGCGATGCTTTCTTGTTTTCCTTGCTCTTCCTTTTTGCCTTCGTGACTGCCGCATCCGCATAATTTCAGGCGATGGATAACCTCGCAAACCGGAGTGTCCTCCAGCATTTCGTGTATCTTTTCTAAATGCCTGGTCTTCTTTTTTTCCATAAAAACACCTCCAGGAGGGCTCAAGGGTGGATTAGATGGTTTGTTTTTGAGGAATCATATGCTTTTTGTATATTCTTTTGATGATAAACCAACCCAAATAAATCAACAGGATGGAGATTATAAACCAAAAAACAGCTCCAACAATAATTGGCTGTTCGTTTATATTTTCAAACTTAAATATGTAATCCCTGCCGAAGCGCATCACCATGTTATCGGGTTTGTAAGCCTCATTAACATAGGCTAGAAAGGCAAAAATGGGCAGATACTTTGTTACCAGACTGATTAAAAATCCCTCAAGAAAGTAATCATAATAGACCTTGTTGAGTTTCGCCTGGTCTATATTTCGGGCAAGTCGTTTGGATTTGTCTGGATCTTCACATTTGAGTGCCTCTTGTCGTAGATTTTGCCAGTAAAGAAACTGCTTTTTCAACTCTTGGTAACGTTTGGTCTTGATTGTTTTGGTCAAAAATTTTGCGATGAAAACAGTCATCAAGGCGATCGTGAATATGGCAATGGCAGGACCTAGGGAATTGAGGGGGGCGAAAATCCCATCAAGAAAATTTTTAAGGTGGTGGACTAAATCGACGGTTTTAAACCACAGACTGTCTAAAAATTCTTCTAGCAAAGGTTAACCTCGCCTTCTTTGCGGGAGGAGAAGGACCCGCGTCCTTCCCCTGTTTTTTGGGTTTTATATCCAGATCTCGATCTTGAAGAAGCGGAAGAACAGGAAAAAGAAGACAATCGCCAGGGTCCACTTCAGAACCCTCTCGCTGAAAAGCTTCTGCATACGACTGCCGAGCATCCCTCCGGCAAAACCGCCAATGATAATGGCAATCATGATCCACATATCCGGCCAGTATCGATTCGCCATATAGCCGATAAACGAACCGATACTGCTGAAGGAAGTCCCAATCAGCGAAATGGGTACCGCCACGTACATGGGCAGGCCTCCCAGGGTGGTCATGGTCGGCACCAGCAAAAAGCCGCCACCGATACCAAAGCACCTGGAGACAATACCAATGGCGATGCCGCAAAAACCAAACAGAAGCGGGTTGATGGTGAACTCTTCGCCCCAGAATTTGAATTTATAATCCAGGATACCGGTTTTGACCGGTTCGATCTTGCCCATTTCAGCCGAACGGCCTTCAGCTTTGGCGGCGGCGACCTCCTCGTTAAATTTTTTCACCATGGCCTTGATGCTTTTCCTTTTTTCCATTACCTTTGGCGTCAGTTCATAGAGGGTCCGGATACCCATAAGCACAACCAGAACCGCCAGCCATTCCTTGTAGGATGCCATGGGCAGAAATTGAACCACGTATGTTCCCAGCCAGATAGAGCCGATAAAGATCCCCACGCCAAAGGAGATACCCACCGGCCAGGCCACCCGCCTTTCAACAACGGCATAGCGGTAGAAAGAGCCCAGTGGCGCAAACAACGTCAAGGCCATGTTGGATGAGCGCAGCACGTTGGCGGCATTGATGCCAATGGGCCCCGCAGTTTTGACAATCATGACCTGGAAGGCCGCCATGAGCATGCCGCCGGCAGCACCGATCAAAGTGAAGAAGGTACCCACCGCGATGGCTCCGATGATAATCCACAAAGGATTCATATAGCGGAACCCCCTGCCTAGCCAAAAGCCTTTGCCTTTTACAGTGAAGTCTCCGATCTTGTCACCATTTACCAGAACGTCAAACTTGGTATCCGGTGGGGTGTGACGATAGGTCTTAAACGAGGCGGTAAACTTCCCGCTGGCCTTGTCTAATTTGATGGCGGTACCTTTATCCCAGTAAGCCTTGGTTGTTTCATGGTCACCCATAACGCTGCGAGCGAAAATGACAATCTTACCGCGCATCGATCCTTCTTTAACGACCGTATTGATGCCAAATTTCTTTTCGTGCAGGTATTTGAAGAAATCCCACTGCTCCTTGGTCTTTATGGGCCCTAGCATGCCTTTGGCGTTCGCATCAAGTTCGTCAAAATTGGCCAGCTTGAACATCGTGGTCGAATAAATCCCGCCCATGAAAGATGGCCCGCCAAATTTCTTTTTCGCCGTCTTGCCAAACTTATCCGGTGTGGTCGTCAGTAGGTAATAGAGAACCGGCACCTTCGTTTCATTGCTAAAACCGAATTTCTTTCCATCTTTTTTGAGCCGTTTTACCTCATGCGGACCGGTCGTATCTTTGGGAGCAAACGCCATTTGAGAGGCTACCGCAAGATAGAGCTCTTGGCCCGGCGCGATTTCACCCTCTATGGTAACTGTATCCCCGGCACTATATTCTGCTGCTGATATTTTGGCTGCTGCGGAGGCGCTGGTGGGAAGCGCCAGTGCAATAGCCATTCCGAAAAGGAATAGACTAAATAAGGGTATTTTTCGTTTCATCTCCTCCTCCTTTAGGTTGTGGTTACAAAATTTCTTTAACCTTCCGAATAATCCTCCTTTCCGTAGATAAAGATTTACAATTTGGGTTGTATCGTTTAGATTTCGACTTTTTTGAAATGTATCGATGTATCAACAAGCAAGCTATATGCCACCAATAATCCCAAGGCTGAATTAAACTGGCTTAACGGGCCATATGAATAAATTTATCTTTTTAAATCAAAGTCATACGGTTATGACGCGCCCGTGAATAAAGAATTGAAAAAGCATTAGCCATGCGTTGATATGAAGCTTTACTTTGCATAAAAAAAATGCCGCTCAACTGCTGTTGATAAGATAGTTATTAATTTTAAATAGATACATAAGTGCAATGAAAAAAATTCAGTGCAATAAAAATAAGTCATATTGTGGCTGAACCTTTCGACCGGGATGCGTTTATACAAAAAATTAATGTGGGATAATATATTTAACTTGTTTAAAATATTCTATATTTCGTAAACAATGCTCCAAGGGATCAGATAACACGCTCAGCCTGTTTAATGGTATGATTATTGCTGTGCCGAATAAGAAGGCGATCGCTTTTTAAACCTCAACATTCATCTTTTTGATTTTATATCACTGCTAGAAGGCTGCAATTTTTAGAACGAATTTTTCTAAAATCCCACTTTTTTAACATGGAGGACTACTATGGAAAAGGAAGCCTACAGCATTTGTTTTATGTGTTCGGTCCGATGTCCCATTAAGGTCACGGTCAAAGACGGCCAGGTCAAGTTCATCGAGGGCAACCCTCATGTAGCCAACATGGAGGGAAGCCTGTGTCCGCGTGGTAGTGCCGGGATTGCAACGCTCTATGACGATCAACGCCTAAAATATCCCATGATCAGAACGGGTGAGCGCGGCTCCGGTCAGTGGAAAAAAGCCAGCTGGGATGAGGCCCTTGATTATGTGGCCGGTAAGTTGAAACCCATCATTGATGAGCATGGGGGTCACAGTCTCGTAATTGGAGAGCGCACCCAACTCGCTACACCGGTGACCAAGACTTTTCTGAGCGCCATCAAATCTCCCAACAATTTTACGCATGATGCCATCTGTAAAGGTTCGGTAAATACAGCCTGCCGCTCACTCTTTGGTTACACCGACGCGCAGATGAGCATGGACTATGGCAATACCAAACACATCGTTATGTATGGCCGCAATTTTTTTGAGGCCATCGAGGTAAAGCCCGTTAATGCTTTGACCAAGGCCCTGGAAAAAGGGGCCAAGCTCACCTACATCGATCCACGCGTGAGCGTTACGGCGACCAAGGCCCACAAGTATTTCATGATTCGTCCGGGTACCGATCTGGCGCTCAACTACGCCCTCATTCATGTGATCCTCAGCGAAAGATCATATGACGCCGAATATGTGGCCAGATGGGTTCTGGGTTTATCCGAACTCCAGGACTTCGTTCATTCGTACACGCCCAAATGGGCTGAAAAAGAGACCGGTATTCCGGCGCAAGCGATCATTGATCTGGCACGGGAGGTGAGCAAGGACAAACCTTCGGTTATTTTTCATTTTGGTTATCGGGGTGCCAGCCATCCCTTTGAGATCTACCTGCGCCGCTCCATAATGATCCTCAATTCCCTGATGGGCAGTGTAGAGGCAAAGGGCGGCTTCTTTTTCAAAAAAGGCCCTGGCGCAGTCGGTGCCAAGCCGGCCCGTAAGCTCAATGAACAAAAGTTTCCCAAGATTAGTGTTCCGCGCTTCGACAAGGTCGGAACCAAAGATTTTCCGCTGCCCGATCCCAAACATGGTGTCGGTCAGATGCTACCGTTCGCTATTTTAAACGAAGATCCCTATCCCATAAAAGCGCTGATCGCTTTTCGCTTCGACCCCTTAATGTCCATCCCGGACAGGGCTCAGACCCAAAAGGCGCTGGATAAGCTGGATCTGATCGTGGCGATTGACATTAATTACAGTGACATCGCCCACCAATCCGATGTTATTCTGCCGGAGTCCACCTATCTTGAGCGCACAGATTGTGTGCAACAGGCCAACGGATTGGCTCCCCAGATGGTCCTGCGAAAGCAGGTCGTCGAACCGATATACGACACGCGACCCGGTCCGATCATCCTCAAACAGATCGCCGAACGGATCGGTACGGGTAAATATTTCCCTTACGAGACCATGGAGGATCTCGTAAAGTACGAGCTTGAGCCGACCGGCTTTAAGCTCAAGGACTTTGAGAAGAAGGGTTATGTGGCCTATACCGGCGAAAAGATCTTCTGGGATCGTAAAGAAGGGCTTCAGTTTAAGACGCCTTCAGGCAAGATCGAATTCAAGTCTTCCCTGCTGGAAAAGGCGGGATACGCGTCATTTCCTGCCTATGAGTCTCTACCCGCACCTCCGAAAAACAAGTTCAGGCTGATCGTCGGCCGCAATGCCTTACATACCCATGTTGCCACCCAAAATAATCCCTATCTGAATGAATTATCTCCGGAAAATGTACTCTGGGTTAATATAGACAAGGCGGCCGCACTGGGTATCAATGATGGTGACCTCGTCGACGTATCTTCCAAGGCGGGTTCCGGTAAAATTAAGGCATTTGTAACCGATCTCATCCATCCCGAGGCGGTTTTCATGCTCCATGGTTTCGGCCATCAGGCCCCGCTTGCCAGCAGATCTCACGACAAAGGCGTGGGCGATGGTGAATTACAGGAAAATATTTCAGATATGATCGGCGGAAGTCCAGGATTGCACCATACGCTGGTAACTGTGAAGTCAGCACGAGCGCTTGCAACCGAATGATTTGCGGTTGAAGATTGAATCGCGAAACAAATAATCAAGCTTCCATATGAAGGGAGGAGCGTAATGAGTAAATACTTTATGTTGCAGGACCAACAAAAATGCATCGGTTGTCATTCATGCGAAATTGCGTGCAAAAGTAATAAGGGCTTACCCCCGGAATCGAGACCGTGCCAGGTCATTACGGTTGGCCCCAAATTGATAAACGGCAATCCACGGGCATCCTATGTCTTTATGCCCTGTTTTCACTGTGAAAATCCCTGGTGTGTGGCCGCCTGCCCCACCGGAGCGATGCAGCGCAGAGCCAAGGACGGC
>JASFGZ010000113.1:0-10402 GCA_050123495.1 Desulfobacterales bacterium | reverse complement strand
CAAAACCGATTTTGCGGTGGGTATTATCGAAGGATTTCGTGACAAGCTGGAGTCGGGTGTCGTAAAAATGAAAGCAAAAAAAGATAGTTTTGCCCTGATTCAAAAGGGAGATCCACAACTGGCAAAATACTTCAGGTTCAAATATCCGCATACCGCCTCGGTGAAAAAAACCGCAACCCGACAGGATGCCCGGGTTATACGCGATGGGAAAAAACTCGGCAAAAAATTAGTCATTGCCAGAGGCATTTGTGAGAAAAAAACCGGCAGAGTGCGCCTAATCACCGGCACTTAATACCTGAATTATGCATGAAAATTAATGAGAATTTTAAATTATTTTTAATCATAGCAGACCGAGCAAATCAGCAAAGTAAACCAAAATACCGATAAGGCATAATCGATGAAAATCATTTTATCTCATTACTTTTCACCCTTCGGGCGAGCCGGAAGCTTCCATCTGCTGCGTTATTAAGGGCTTGCAATAGCTTACTATGGCTGCGCCCTTAAATGCCCCCGCTTCGCGGGATGAAGCATCTCATTTTATTGCACTAAGGGGCTCCGCTTGCATATGAAAGCCTCCGACTCGTGCAAAATCCAGAAATTTTAGAACCTGTTTGCACTATTCAAAACTGCAGATTCCATTTAAAAATTCAAAAATTTTTCATATCCAACCCATTACACTTGCAGGCACGACACCTCCAATTTTATATAGGCCAAAATTGGTTACTTTAGTTGATGACATATCTAAAATCGTTTTGCTCTCAAGATTTTAACATACTACTTATTTGACAATTGCCTCATTGTAGCTACTATAGAGTCAATATAATAGGTATGAAATAGACATGGCCAAATATTGGCAGGATTCTGCTGTTGGAGATGTCGATCTGATCATTGCGTCTCCTATTTCAATACGGATTCTGGTCGCCATGAAGGATATCGCAATCAAACCAACGCTGCCTATAATAATAGGACGGTCAATAACAATACAACCTGTTTTTCCGATCGACTGATGATTACAGGCGAAAAGAAAGTGCTTATAACGATGAACCTTTTTCATCTACTAAAATCGGCAGTGAGACGATACATGCTTCTACGTATTTTTGCGGTATTTATCATCTGCGCAGCTGGTTTTTTTGAACCTGAGGCGGCGATGGCCATTGAGGAAGCCAGATACACGGTAATAAAAAAAGTGGGGGCGTTTGAGCTCAGGCAGTACGAAGCCAAAATCGTTGCTGAGACATTCGTGGAAGGTGATTTCAGCAAGGTAGGCAGCACAGGTTTCCGTCGGCTTTTTGGATACATCTCCGGGAATAACCGCACTGAGCAAAAAATAGCGATGACAGCGCCAGTGACTCAAGAGGCGGTTTCGCAAAAGATCGCTATGACCACGCCGGTTGGCCAAGAAAAGGTCGGCGACAAGTGGAGAATTACTTTTGTCATGCCAGCTCAATACAGTATGGAAACGCTTCCTAAGCCCCTCGATCCCGAGGTAACACTACGGGAGGAGCCCAGATGTTTGATGGCGGCGAACAGATATTCAGGTACCTGGAGCAAATCCAGATATATGAAACGAGAGGTTCAATTGAGAAAATGGATAGAAGCACAAGGGCTTGAGCAAATAGGAGAGCCCATCTTTGCACGGCACAATGCGCCTTACGTCCCCTGGTTTTTGCGTCGAAATGAAGTGCTCATTCCTGTAAGAAGATAATGCCAAAATCTTTTCTCGTTTCCTGCTGACGCCTTTTTGTTACGTGAGTTGTTCCATTGAATCTCTGAAAAATTTGTGATGCCCAAGGATATCTGCAAAATGTCTAAATTATATCCTTCTATTTATAGCTATTAATAAAAAATCGATGATTCTAATATTCCACCTAATCTGAATCCATTATTTATTTCCAAAATTGAAGTGTACTTATCATCTTGGTTTGCGTTTCTTTGATTAATTCTTACATTGAAGTGTTGCTTTTAGAATAACAAAAGGAGGTATGATTGATGCATGCTGAATCACAAATTGTTGATCGTGATGACCATTATATAAAATACGCGAACGGTGTCGTGTATGATTCAAAAATAGGCCTTGAATGGATAGCTGGACCAGGTAGAAACATGAGCTGGGATGAAGCCAAGGAATGGGCTAACGGTCTCGATATAGATGGCAGTGGTTGGGGTATACCTACACGAAAAGAGCTCGAAACACTGTATCAAGAAGGCAAAGGGAAACGCAACATGACCCGGCTGCTGGAAACTGAGGCTTGGTGGATTTGGTCAGTGGAGCCTGATGACAGCTTGTCGTCCAGTCTCTTTGATTTCAGTCATGGAACCAGAGACTGGCATTCCCGAACCCCAAGAGCCTATGCAGTCCGTGTCCGGAAATGATAGATTTAGGGCCTTTGACCAAAAGCTTTAAAAACAGGAACTCCATTTTTTTTCATCATCTCAATCGCATCTTTTAGCTGTGCCGATGTGCAGTCGTCAACATGGTAAACTTTTTGCCCGCCATCCACAAACATTAAGATGAAATTCCCTTTATCATCGAAGTGCGCTTTGTGTATATAGTCGTCATTGAGCCACGGCTTCAGCGACTGCATAAAATCTTTGAAACTACATGTATTCATTTGGCGATTTCCTCCTGTCAGCTAACATCAACATGCTAAGCGATAAAATAAGTTCAATGTCGAAAGATTATGAACGAGGTCAAAACTGGGCTTCTATATTGGACCCAGGACAAATTTAGGGGCAACCTGCTCACTGCCTGAGCGGCCTGCGGCATAAAGGTGGCGTGAATCTGAGTTAGGCTTTTGTGCGGAACGTGGGAACCTGTCGCCTTGATGTTAAGGAAGAAATTCAAGTGGAGATCCCACCAGGGGTCCATTGGTGTCAAATTTTGAATTGTGAATAACATCGTGTCGGGGCCGTTGGCAGGATTCGAAAGAGCGAGACGGAAGGGCAATAATTCGTGATGAATGATAGAAAATACTAACCTTTTGATGCAGCTGCCTTTTTCAGCGATAGCCTGCTCCGTGTATTCTATCTGCTACCTTCTATCTCCTAAGTCCTGCAGCACCGCTTTAATATTTGCAACCGTCACGCCGGGACGCTTGAGGTAAGGCTCTAGAACCGGCGCCACGATCCACGTATGATCGGGCTGCAGCACTGTGAGGGTGCCCGGAAAGCCGCGGGATAATTTTGGCGACATGGAGGCCTTGAACTCAAAGGCCAGCCGCTTGCGGCCGCGTTCGATAATTAGGTCGATTTCCTCTCCGGACGAGGTCCTGTAAAAGCTCGACCGCCAGTCCGGCATGACGGCCAGAATCTGCTCAATGCACCAGCCTTCCCAGGATGCCCCCGCAATGGGATGCCCTAAAAGATCTTCTATATTTT
Source organism: Desulfobacterales bacterium (assembly GCA_050123495.1). Taxonomy (GTDB): domain Bacteria; phylum Desulfobacterota; class Desulfobacteria; order Desulfobacterales; family JAHEIW01; genus JAHEIW01. The sequence goes on along the minus strand of JASFGZ010000113.1, from coordinate 7,024 downwards.
CTATTTCAAGTAATGCATGCAAAATGCCCGTATCGCGCAAGTAGACTTTAGGTGTTTTTATCAGACGCTTTTTGATATTTGCCATCAATGGCGGCAGAATGCGAACCATAAAGGTCTGCGCCATGATGTCTAAATATTTGCCGATTGTCGTGCGGCTGACACCCAGGGCCTGGCCGAATTTAGAAGCGTTCAGCATTTGACCGTGATAATGGGCCAGCATGGTCCAGAAACGCCGCATCGTGACCGCGGGGATGGTGAAACCGAACTGAGGAATATCGCGCTCCAGAAATGTACGAATAAAATCGCTGCGCCAGTCGAAACTGTAAGAATCAGATTCGGCTAAAACCGCCTCGGGAAATCCGCCCCGGGTCCACATGAATACAGGGTCTTCGTATTTTTCCGGGTTGTCATCAAGCAATTCATCATAGGTAAATGGCGTTAGCTCGAGAAAATGAATTCGCCCGGCGAGTGTTTCCGAGCTTTGCCGGATCAGATCCTGTGAAGCCGACCCCAGAATCAAGAATTTAGCGGGCCGGCGGTCTTCATCCACGGCAACCCGAATAACCGGGAACAGCTCCGGCCCCATTTGCACTTCGTCGATGCAAATCAGCTTGTCTTTCTGGGTGTGAAAAAAAAACTCGGCATCATCAAGTTTGCGCAGATCAGACGGTTTTTCAAGGTCAAGATAAACGGTACCCGTCCGGTCGGCGACAACGTGCCGCGCCAGAGTAGATTTTCCGCATTGACGTGGCCCAAGCAGAGCCGTAACGGGAAAAGAACGTAATGATTCCTGCAGCGGTGCTTCCATGCGCCGGTTTATATATCTTTGTAATTTGTAACCCATAATTGCAATTTACAAGGATAATACTTGATTGTCAACCATCAATCCAAAATTATTAATTAAAGCAATGAATTTTAAATAGGTGCCATAAAAAGGAGTAACGGGCTTGATTTGTTGCGTTTCTCTATGGTTGATAGGTTGTTTGGTTTATTAAATTAATGGATTGAGCAATTTGATTGTGGGGAAGTGGGGTCCTGAGGCGGTAGGTATGGTCATGAAAATATGCATTTCTTAGGGGTCTATAAACAGGAGCGCCGGTTCTATTTATATTTAAAAATCAATCCATTGTAAGCTAAAATACCTGTTTTTAAGAAAAATATATTGAAATTTAGAATTTATAATGCTAATATTCAAGCATGATTAAACGCCAAGCTGAAATTATGGTACACGAACTGGCCCGGCAGTTCCCCGCAGTGCTCATCCTGGGTCCCAGGCAGTGCGGAAAGACCACGCTGGCAAAGTATTTTCTCGAAGGAGAATATTTTGACCTCGAAAAACCGTCTGATCAACAGATATTTTTAGACGACATCGAGTTCGCCCTCCAAAGACTTCAACCGCCGCTTATCATTGACGAAGCGCAGACATTGCCGGCACTGTTTCCCGTTCTCAGATCCATGATAGACCTCGACCGGCAGCGGACCGGCAGTTACTATCTGCTGGGCTCTGTAAATCCCGCTCTGATCAAACACATCTCCGAGAGCCTCGCCGGGCGGGTGGGCATTGTTGAACTGACGCCATTCCTGTTTTCGGAACTGAACGATTTGAAAATTGTATTCACAGATTTCTGGTTAAAAGGCGGTTTCCCGGATGCCTTAAAAGAAAAAGAAAATTCAAAATGGCAAAGATGGCAGGATAATTATCTGCGCACGTTCATTGAGCGCGATGTTCCGCGCTTTGGCGTCAAAATGTCAGCCATACAGATCAGGCGACTGATGGTCATGCTTGCTCACCAGCACGGCGGCTTATTGAATGCTTCTGATCTGGGGCGGTCGCTGGGGGTATCCTACCACACGATTGGAAATTATCTGGATCTGATGGAAGGCCATTTTTTGATTCGACGCTTACCCCCGTATTTTCCGAATATAAAAAAACGAATCGTAAAGTCTCCCAAAATATACATCCGGGATTCCGGCGCACTGCACAACCTTTTGGGAGTTTCCAGTGAAAAATCCCTGCTCGAGTCCCCCAAAAGGGGAAACTCCTGGGAAGGCTTTATGATCGAGCAGATCATCAACCGGGAAATGCTGGAAAGACCCGGCAGTCTTTTTTATTTTTTCCGCACCCATGCCGGTGCCGAAATCGACCTCATCATTGACCGTGGCTCAGAAAGAATAGGATATGAATTCAAATGTTCGGTATCGGTTGTTAAACGAGACTGGACAAATTTACAAACCGGCATCGAACAAGGCGTAATCCACAGGGGATTTGTCGTGTATATGGGAGAAAGAGATTTTCCGGTGACCGAAGCAATCCGTGTGGTAAACGGTGAAAATGTTCTGATTTCATAAACTTGAAGAGTAAAAAGTAAAAAGGGGACGGTCTTGATTTTTTGCGATTCTCGTTGGTTGACAGGTTAAGCAGGTTAATTGGTTGAATCAATTGGTGCGCGAGTCATGGCCAGAAACGACCACTCATGGTTCCCCAAGGACCATTCATGGCTAAAAACGACACGTCACGGATAAGGATACTGCGGAAGTCCAGTATGCGACCGCCCAGGTCAGCGTGCTCAAGCTCACCGACGGGTTTGTGGACCCGGATACAAGCTGGACGTTTGCAGTGTACGACGGTCCGAACGCATCCAATGGCTCGAGCTTCCTGGCGAGCCCGCTTGACAGCGCTTCCACCGACGGGGATGCGGACGGTGTCATCGAGTTCGCTACCGAACTCGACATCACCGCTACTTACACCCTGTGCGAGATGGGACTGCCGGGGGGCTGGTCGGCCACGTGGATGATCGACACGACCGGTGACGGCAGTGCCGAGATGACCATCATCCCGTACAACCCCAATGTCAGTGATCCCGAGGACCTGGGCAACGACTGCTTCGACTTCGGCGCCGATACCGCGTATCCGCTTGAAGCCGACAGTGTGTTGGCCTTCGAGGTGAACAACATCCCGCCTCCGGGCGGCCAAGCCCGCACCCCGGGCTACTGGAAGAACTGGTCTAGCTGCAGCGGCGGCGGCCAGTACGCCAGGACGACCGATGACGTCGATCCGGAGAACGAGTTCGTGTCTCTAGACGAGGTGCTGAACTCTCCGGGCGTCAGCTGGGGAAGCTTCGAAATCCTCTCCTGTGAAGACGCTGTGAGCATCCTCGATCAGAGGCATCTCAGAAGCGGCAAGAAAAAGTCCAGCGATGCGGCCTACACCCTGGCCATGCACCTGCTGGCGTACCAGCTAAACGAGGCCGCCGGCGCCTATGGCTGCTCGGAAGCCCAGAGCGCGGCTGTGACAGCCGAGAACTTCCTGGCGAGCATCGACTTCGACGGCACGGATGATTACCTGCGACCGAAGGGGAAGACCAAAGATGCTTACTACTATGCGCTCGATCTGGCCGAGACGCTGGACATGTATAACAACAACAATACCAATGAACTGCTCTGCAACTAGTAAGGCAGAGTGGCTCTAACCAAAGGGGCCGGCATCTGCCGGCCTCTTTTTTTTACCTTCCCCCCCACCCGGATTAGCAGAGGACGTTGGTAGGTCTTGAAGGTTTTCGTCTATGGGGGTCAAATTTTGAATTGTGAATAACGATTGACCTGGAGAACAATTCATGCGGTCGGCAAATTGAGTTAGGACCAAGCAAGTTGCCTGAAAATAAATAATAAAGACAAAAATTTGAGTCTAATTTTGATCTTATACGTTCAATTTTGATGTGAAAGAGGAAGCAAAACTTCAGGAAAATTAGCTTGCCAAGGGATCATTTGACCGGGGAAAAAGTTTTGGGCTTGTGGCAAAGCCCTGGCTTTGAAAAGGAATGTGATGGTTATTGCAAGAAGTGTAGTGGAATCCTTTTTGTTGGATTTTACAAACCGGGTGCTTCGCACCCGCTTCCACCCGCGACGATTGGGGCACTTCGCGCCCCGGTCCTTTCCCGCCTATGGCGGTAAAATCCAAGCCTCCCGCTGTGCGGCGGGTGGGCGTTGACGCACTAAAAGAATATGGAGCACCCCGCATTTCTGCATCCATAAATTTTTAACATATAGAGTCGCTTAAATTGAATAATACTAATTAATTATGACATATAATTAAAGTAATTAATTAATAAACTTCTTCTGCTTTTTATCAGCGAATTACCACCAAAAATTTCAGTTTACCTTCCACGTACGGTTAATCTTTCCCGTCCAACCAATAAGGGTTAATCAGATCTTCAAAAATAGTCATGGCGGCTTCAGCACCCTGACCGGAAGCGGTGACGATCTGTTTGTAGCCGCCCTCCACATCGCCGGCCGAATAAATGCCGGGTACCGTCGTGCGGTGTTTCCCATCCTGCTTTATATAACCATCCGCGTTGATCCCCAGACCGATCGTTTGGGCCAGTTCCACCGCAGGTTCATAACCGATGGCAATGAATACACCGTCGGTTTTAAATTCCAGTGTCTGGTTGGATTTGTTATTGAGAAGCAAGATTTCTTCAACCCGCTCCTCGCCGCGGATTTCTTTAACCTCCGTGTCCCAGAGTACCGGAATGTTATTGTCAATAAGTTGTTTGGCCAGAAAATCCTGGGCCCTTAGTTTATCCCGGCGATGGATCAGGGTCACATTTATGCCCATGTGGAAAAGATGCAAGGCCTCGGTAACCGCACTGTTCCCGCCGCCCACCATCACCACGTTTTTGTTCCTGAAAAGCGGCCCGTCACACGTGCTGCAATAGCTGACGCCTCTTCCGGCCAGCCGGGACTCACCGGGGATATTCAGATGCCTGTGGCTGGCACCGGTTGCCAGCAATATGGTTTTGGTTTTAAATTGTCTGCGGTTGGTTTTTACGGTAAACGGCGGCCCCGATTGGATATCCACCACAGCCTCACCCTGGAAAATCTGCACATATTGCAGCGCGTGGCTGACCATGATGTCAACCAGCGATTTGCCGCCTACCGAAGTAAACCCGGGGTAATTTTCTACAATCGGAGTTGTCGCTACCTGGCCGCCCAAAGCATCGCGTTCGACGATAGCCGTGCGCAATCCACTGCGAACTGAATAGATCCCGGCAGTCAAACCGGCCGGTCCGCCGCCGACGATGAGCAGATCCGTTTCGATGAGCTCCGCATCACTTTCAGGAATAAAGATGGTTTGGGCTTCGAGTTTTTCAAGCGAAAGGATAAAGACCTCTTCCGGCTGAGCCCCCTGCCCGATAAGAACATCATTGGCAAATGCCTGGGGAACGCTCTGGGCCGAATATTGATTGGCCAGTTCCGGTTCACTTTGAATATCGATAATCTCCAGAGAAACCGTTTGGGGCATTTCAATAGCGGCTTTGACCCCATTTATCGCCTGCTGAGGACAATACGGGCAGGTGGGGCTGACAAATATCTTGACGTTTCGGGGTGAATCAATCCGCTGGATAACCTTTAAGGATTGATCGCTCAGCTGACTTTTACCCAGTCCCACCAGAATCAATATTTCAAGAAAGGTCCGCGCCTCTTCTCCCATGGGTGCCCCGAGCCAATGGATGGAATACTGTTCCGGGGCAATAAGCAGTGTGGGCGAGTGCGTAACATTCCACTTTCGGGCCAACTCATGGTCAAGATCATATTCGCGCACTGTAATCTTGGAGCTCAGTTCCCGAAAAGCCCGGATCACCTCCCGGTTGGCCTGCGTAAAGACATCTTCGCGTCCCTTTGCAGTGAAAAGATACAGCGGAATATCATGGGGCAATTGTTCAAACGTTGCTTTCAGCTGCTGCAGATAAGCCTGACTCGCCATTTCGCTTTCTCTGGGATTCATTTGAGACGTATCTTGCATTGCAAATCCTTTCCCTTTTTAAAATTTAAAACGCTCGACTTCGGTTTATATTGTTTGATCGACATACTATTTTAAGTATAAGTAAGTTGTGTGTCAACCAGCTTTAAATCTAACGTTGATCGGAGGATATTTCATGGAGAATCCGTTAATTATCGGTGTGATGGGAGGCGGTACGGCAGATCCCCGGGATGCGAAAGCGGCCTATCGACTCGGGATTTTAATCGCCGAACAGGGGTGGATACTTTTAAACGGGGGTCGCAATGCAGGCGTCATGGCTGCCTCTGCGAAAGGTGCCAGAGAAAACGGCGGAATAACCGTCGGAATCCTGCCGGATGATAATTCCCATGCGGCTTCCCCCTATATCCAGATACCCATATTGACCGGGATGGGAAATGCGCGCAATTGCATTAATGTACTCTCGAGTCACGCAGTGGTTGCCTGCCCGGGCGGAACCGGAACCATTTCTGAAATTGCACTGGCCCTGAAAAGCGGCCGACCTGTCATCTTGATGAACTTTAATATTAAAGATATGTTTGAACGCTATCTGAAAAAGGAAATGCTGTTTTGGGTAGAAACGCCTGAAGAAGTAATTGTAACGATAAAGCAGATTTTTAAAAAAGCTGGAAAACGATAAGGCCAGCAGGCCTGGAGGCTAATAAGATTTATTCCTTCAAATGCAATGACCAATATTCAATCGTTCATTTCTCAAATTAAGATACAACTTGATCTGACAACAGGCCGAGTTGCAATACGCTTACAGTATCTATAATTTTTTAGGACGGAATATTTTGCAGATATGCTTAACAAATCCATAATAAATGGAAATTGGTGGTTCAGGCACGAAGTCCACAATTTCCGATAGACTGAAATTTTATATATTTGTCATTGTGCAATCTACAAAAAGTATCAGCTGCAATTGAAGCGTGAATTTCGAAAACAAAATATCTATGTCGAATTCATACTGCACCATTTTCTGAAAAACCTTGTGATATCCATTTCATATCTGTAAGATTGCCAAAATTGTGTTATTCTCAATAAATCAAAAGATGGAAAATTTTCCATCTAATATAAATGACAGAATTATAAAAGGGAAACATGTCAGACGAAAAAATTGAAAAATTGGCCGTATTAATAGATGCCGATAACGCCCAACCTTCTATTGTTGACGGATTACTATCGGAAATCGCAAAATATGGAACAGCTAATGTAAAAAGGATTTAC
>JASFGZ010000112.1:0-10535 GCA_050123495.1 Desulfobacterales bacterium | reverse complement strand
GTTGCCGAAGCCAGCCGACTCTCGGAGATGGCTGAAAGCAAAATTATACGGGTCTTTTCGGCCGGCACCTCGGTGTTCAATAAATTTACCCATGAGAAGGAGCGCTCGATTTCTTTTCTGAAACTGGCACTTGCCGAACTGATTCCTGATAACAATGCGCTGGTGACGAGTTTTTGCGGGCAGCTGATACCGAAGACCGTAAGCCATGCCTTGCGGGTTTGTTTGATCGCCAGCCTGAAATATCGAATTGCTGAAGCTGCCCGGGAACAGGGAGTGTCGGAAAAAGATGCCGCCAAAGTGGTCCAGAAACGCGAAGAGGATTGTTCTTTTTGGATCGACATGTTTTTCAATCAGAGTGATCCATGGGATCCTGTCCTCTACGATATCGTCATCCCGGCGGACAAAACGACGCCGGCAGATGCGGCGGCGCTCATTGCCGCTAATGCCGCAAGCGATGTGGTTCGGCCGACGCAAAGCTCCAAGCGGGCGCTGGCGGATTTTCGTCTTGCGGCCGGTACGGAAGTGGCTCTGGCACGGCAGGGGCATAATGTAGACGTTAGCGCCAAAGACGGTTCAATTACTATTACGATTAATAAACACGTTCTGATGCTAAGCCGCCTGCAGGATGAGCTCAGGTCGATCGCAGAGCAGGTCCCCGGTGTCAAAAAGGTGGAAGCCAAAGTTGGCAAAGACTTTCACAAATCAGACATATATCGCAAACACAATTTTGAAATGCCCTCTAAAGTGTTGCTGGTAGATGACGAGCGCGAGTTTGTTCAAACCCTTTCTGAACGGCTGATGATGCGCGATATGGGCCCGGCGATCGCTTATGACGGGGAATCAGCCCTCAACCTGATTAAAAAAGACGAACCGGAGGTGATGATCATTGATCTCAAAATGCCGGGTATTGACGGCCTTGAGGTTTTGCGAAAAGTTAAGGAAACCCGCCCGGAGATCGAGGTGATCATTCTCACCGGGCATGGTCATGATGACGACCGGGAACTGTGTATGAAGCTGGGTGCTTTTGCATATTTACAAAAACCGCTGGACATAAATGAGCTCAGTGAAATTATCAAAAAGGCCAATGAAAAGATTCGTCAGAAAAAAGAATCTAAGCGCTAAGCAGCCGGTTTGGATCATTTCCGCCTGCGCCAAACTGCTGCCGGAAGGGTGTAAAAATGCCGATATCGATTTTTAGTAGACTCAAACCTCGCTTTTGGGATCATGAAGATGCAATCGGCGGACCGTATAGGCACCATTTTGACTTTCGTCGGATCTGGAAACGGGCCGTTCTGGTTACGGCAACCGTGGCGCTTGTTCCGCTCATCATATGGGCCCTGGCCGGCTATCGGTTGCATCAAGATACCACCGAAGCAGAATTGAAATTGCGCACCTCCCAACTGGTTTCAAATTCGTGGCGATCGGTTTCTCTTTTTGTATCGGAACGCCGGTCGGTGTTAGATTTTATTGCTCACGATCATACATTCGAAACCTTGAATAATAAGGCGCGCCTCGTTGGCATTCTCGATAACCTCAACAAGAGATTCGGCGGGTTCGCGGATTTAGGTGTCATCAACAGCCTGGGCATACAGCAAACCTACGTCGGACCTCACGGACTGGAAGGCCTGGATTACAGCAATGAGCCCTGGTTGCGCCAGGTCTTAAAATACGGTGTCTATATCAGTGAATTGGTCGTAGGACATCGCGAAGAACCCCACTTTGATTTCGCCGTCAAACGCGATTTGCCGGGTGGCTCATTTTTTGTGTTACGTGCAGCTCTCGAACCCGGACAGTTCAATGAATTGATCGCCCAGTTTCAGGTTGGTAAAATGGGGGATGCTTTTGTTATCAATCGAGGGGGTGTATTGCAGACACCTTCACGGTACTACGGTCCGGCTTTGAGCAAAATTCAGCTTCGCGTTCCAGAATTCGCTCCGAAGGCAAGGCTAATTGAGCATCAAAACGGAGAAAACGAACCGATGGTCATCGGTGTTGCGTACATTCCCGAAACACCTTTTATTTTAATGATCGTCAAACAGAAAGGTGAACTCATCCAACCCTGGTATAAAACGGGCTGGGCTTTTACAGGGATTTTAGCATCAAGTATTTTGATGATATTGCTGGTCACCCTCGCCGTCGCCTCTCATCTGGTCGATCAGATTCACGAGGCCGATCAGGAGAGAGTCGACACCTTGCATCAGGTGGAAAACACCAATAAGATGGTTTCCCTGGGGCGCCTGGCTTCAGGCGTTGCCCATGAAATTAATAACCCGCTGGCCATTATCAACCAAAAGGCCGGACACATCAGAGATATATTCACCCTGACCGAAGCCTATAAAAAAGATCAGAAGCTCATTGACCTTGTGGACTCGGTGCTTGCCACAGTGCGCCGCTGTGCAGAGGTCACCAAGGGCCTTTTGAATTTTGCGCGCCATCTCAACCTGAGTATCCAGACCATCAGCCTGAAAGAAATTATCAACGAAGTGCAAAATCTTTTAACCAAAGAAACCGAATTCAGGTGTATCACGGTCGAAGTAAATTTAGCAGATAACATTCCCCAATTTGAGAGTGACCGGGGCAAATTAGAACAGATTTTTTTCAATCTGTTTAACAATGCCATTACTGTCATGAACAATGGGGGCCACCTTGAGATTAAGGCAGAGCGCGAGGATACGAATTTTGTTGCGATCACTTTCTCAAACAACGGCCCGGCAATACCGGAAGCAGACCTCCAGCACGTTTTCGAGCCCTTTTTTTACTCAAGAACCGGTGAAAGCGGGGCAGGGCTCGGCCTGGCCGTTACCTATGCGCTGGTTCAGGAGATTGGCGGTCAGATCAGCGTTCAAAGCGAGCCCGGTGCGGGAACCCGTTTCAACATCCGCTTGCCGCTTAAGATGCCGCCAAAGGACCAAGCGGGCGCCGGCGAACATGATCACGACGCTTGAACCGCCCGGACATCAAAAAATGGAGTTTTGTATGAGTGCCAATTTAGAAATCGTCGCTGAGAGCGGTCTCCAATTTTTCGGGAAAATGACGGCATCGATATCCCATGAACTTAAAAATGTACTGGCAATCATTAATGAAAATGCCGGGCTACTCGAGGACTTCGCATTCATGGTAGACCAGGGGGAGGCGATCGAACCACAGCGGATGAAAAATATTTCACAGACGGTTATGAAACAGGTTCGCCGGGCGGACGCCATCGTGAACAACATGAACCGCCTGGCGCACAGCATTGATGAATCGATCAAAACCATTGATCTAAATGACCTCTTGGAACTTCTGGTGGTTTTATCCAGTCGATTCGCATCCACGCGCGGTGTTGCCGTTCAACCAAAACTAAATTATGGCTCGTTGAAGCTGAGGACCTTCCCATTTTTTTTAATGAATCTGCTCTGGTTATGTCTGGATTTTGCAATGGACGCAGCGGGTGAAGATAAAATGGTTGAACTGGTCCCTCAAAAAACAGAGGCGGGGATCCAGATTTTTTTCAAAGGTCTTGGAGGTCTGGCAGGTGCCCCGTTGAAACCGTTGCCGGCTGAACTTGAAAAGGGCCTCTTCGGTCTGCTCGGGGCCGAGCTGGAAGTTGCCGCCGGGAACCAAGAAATAGTTGTCACAATTGCAGAGGACATTGACAGAGATTGATAGACCCAATTTTTTTCTTCTATCATGAAATCAAGAAATAAAAATCAGAGGTGTATTGCGTGGCAGAAAAGATATTGATCATCGACGATGAAAAAGATTTTCTGGATATCATCGCAGAGCGGATACGTGCGCGCGGAATGGATGTTTCAACCGTTACTGCGGTCGAGGATGCCCTCAATATGGTAGCAGAAGAATCCTACGATGTCGTTATTATGGATTTCATGATGCCCGGCATGAACGGCTTTCAAACGCTTAAAGCATTAAAAGTAAAAAAACCGGAATTGCAAATTATCCTTCTTACCGGAAACGTGCCTGACGATAAGCGCATCGAGGCCAAGGCACTCGGGGCTCTGGATGTGATCGAAAAACCACCCGATCTTAAGGACCTTATTGGAAAAATAAAAAGTGTGAAGGCTCACAAAACGGTTGACGTGAAAAAGGGCGGCTAGAAAAAATAAAAAGCTTTAAACCCCGCATAATTTAATGAAAGTCTTTTAGCGCAGATAAAACCCGGTTTCTAAAGTTTAGTTAACAACTTTAAACGTTTTTACAAAACGACAGTTTTAAGGTACTCAAAAACATCAGTGCTTTCACAGCAGGCTTTACATTTACGAATTTGTAAACTTTTCCAAAAAAATGGGGCCCTGGTTGGGGCCCCATTTTCTTTATGATCAGCGGCTGATTGGGTTTTCCAAACCGGGTGCTTCGCACCCGGTTCCACCGCGTTGTTTTCAACGATTGGGGCGCTTCGGGCCCCTGTCTTTTCCCGCCTGAGGCGGTAAAATCCAAATCACCCGCTGTGCGAATGGCCGTTGACTCGATTAAGCCGCATCGATCTCACGACGATCGGACATATCCATCAGGACGCGTTCGCGGGCCGTGTCGATGCCCAGAGCTTTGCGTTTCTTGTCGATATGAGCGATCATCATCCGGGCGATATCATGGGGATCGGTGGCAAAACCCCATTTGCCCATGCCCAGTTGTTCAAGCTCTTCAAACAGGTGTTTGTGGAATTTGGTGCCTTCAGTAATCGGGAAGGTAACGCCGAAGACCGTAAATACACCGGAGGCCACAAAGTACTGTCCGATGGTGATCGCCTTTTCACTCATATACTCGGGTGCGCAGCCGGCCACCGGAAGATCGGCAATGCTGTCACCCAGACCGCCGGTTTTGACCATTTCGGCGCAGGCAATCAGGATGCGGCTGTTGTCGACACAGGCACCGCAGCCCAGCACCGGCGGCATACCCACGGTCTCGCAGACTTCCTTGAGTCCGGGGCCGGCCAGATGGGCCGCTTCCGGCGTTGTCAGACCGGCCTTGGCCAGTGCAATTTGTGAACATCCGGTCTGAACCACCAGCACATCATTTTTGATCAGCTCTTTGACCAGCTCCACATGGACGTAATCTTGCTTCATGCGGGAATTGTTGCATCCGACCACTCCGGCAACACCTCGAATACGCCCGTTGATGATATTGTCGTTAAGCGGCGTGTAGGATGCCCGGAAGGTTCCACCGAGCATGTAGTTGATGTACTCATGGGAAAAGCCGTGCACGCCGGTGTTGACCCTCTGGGGAATTTCTACTTCCACACCCCGGTTCTTAAAACGACCGATGGCCCGGATAACAATTTCGTCGGTGCAGTCTTTGGGCTTGTCTTCATGAAATTCGACATGATCGGCGCCTTCTATTCGAGCGCGCGGATTGGTGGTAATCAGCTGGGTTTTATAGCATTCCGCCACCTGGGCCAGCGCCTGCTTGATACACTGCACATCGACCACCATGGCATCGACCGCACCCGTGACGAGGACGGTCTCGGTGGACATGAAGTTACCGGCATGCGGCGTTCCGTGGCGCGAAAACATTTCCAGCCCCGAGCAGCACATACCCACCAGGTTGATTCCCTTGGCGCCGGCATCCTTAGCCGCTTGTACCAGGGTCGGTTCGGCCACCGATACGACCATAGATTCAAACAGATTGGGCTCATGGCCGTGAACGATGATGTTGACCTGATCTTCCTTCAAAACGCCCATGTTGGTTTCGATTGCCACAGGGGACGGGGTGCCGAATAGAATGTCCGAAATCTCAGTGGCCACCATGGATCCGCCCCAGCCGTCGGCCAATGCAACGCGGCTGCATTGTTTGGTGATGTTGGCGTAGTGCTGATCGACGCCCATGGCGGAACGATGCATGAGCTCCATGATTTCGCGCATGGCGCCGCGGGGCACGATACCTTCCTTGCGCCAGGTTTCCAGAGTCTTTTCCGGAACCCGTTTGACAAACGGAATTTCACCATCTACCTGGGTGTAAGTGCGCTCGAGCTCCTTATAAAGATCCATGGCGATATCCTTAACTTCACGGCCTTCGGTCTCGATGCCCATTTCCTGGGCCACATATTCCAATTTCTGGACGTTTTTGATTTGATAATCCTTGATGTGGCCTTCTAAAACCTCGCGGAACAAATCCAGCATTGCCATGCCGTGGTCGGTGTGGGCTGAGCAGCCTGCAGCGACGGCACGCGCGAAATTCCGCGACATGATCGTGTCGATGGTGGCACCGCAAACCCCCACTTTTGAATAGGGGTCTTTGGAATTGAGCCGGCAGGGGCCCATAAAGCAGTGCTTACAGCAGGCTGAATCGGCTCCGATGGGACAGGCTTTCATGTTGGTCGCTCGATCAAAAGCAAGCTCAACGCCGTCCTTGCGGGCCTTTGCAAGCATCATAGCGGTGGCTTCACAGGTGGTGAGATCCCTGGGATTCAGCTCCTTCTTTTTGGGAGCGACTTTCTTGGGGGTTATTTTTTCTTCGTCTGGCATATAATTCCTCCCTTCGTGGAACTATCGGTTTAGGTTAAATAGGATTGATTTTCATAAAGTGAAGATCATGAAATTTACGGGAACACTTAAAGGCCTGTTTTATTAGTAATCATTCTTAATAAGATAAAATTGATCTGTTGTCAAGACCCTTAGAAGATTAAAATTTTTTAGATTTTCAACTATTTATTGGCAAATTTTGTGCCAAAAAGATTTTAAATCAGTGATTCGCAAGGGGCTTATCTATCAGACGCTATAACATATCGGATTGACGAAAAAAATGATAATTTTCAAATAAAATTGACGCATCCCCAAAACCTTATCCTATGAGATGGCTCGATCGTTTTTCTGTCTTATGATACAGGTGTGTCTCATTCGGATAATGAGACTGAGCCCGATGAATACCCATTCTGAGATTTTCGCTATTCGAATTTCAAATGATTCAAATAAGTTTGGAACCTTAATGTTGTTATTTGAGCTTTCCAACCGCCAACCGGCGTAAATTAAATTGGCATGTCTCAAGTTGTCTTAAATTTGTCACAGAATCTAGCCGTGTATCTATTTTCTATTTGAATTTATTTGGATTTTATATTATTCTGAAAAATTCTAACCTTCAACCTGGGCGGCTATCCGGCGAATCGAAATCGCATGAGATTGTTGGTTATGCCTGGTTAAATGAGACGCAATTAGATGATAATAGAACTCGACACCACGAAAGGACGTTTTTATGTCACAGCCCGATGTTAAAATCTACTCGCTGAGCACCTGCAGCCACTGTAAAGCAACCAAAAAATTCTTAGGTGAATGCACCATAAAATATGAATTTATTGACGTTGATAAACTCGAGGGCGAGGAACGCAAGGCCATCATTGAAGATGTCAAAAAATTTAATCCGCGCTGTTCGTTTCCGACCATCATTATTGGCGAAACCGTCATTGTGGGATATAAAGAAAAAGACATAAAGGAGGCACTGGGAATGGAATGACACCTCAAGAACTCTATGATCGAATGAAAAAAGTACAGGAACCAAAAGGCTATTATTTTAACAAGGATAAAGAGCGAACCTTTGAACTCCTGGAAGCGTTGATTGCCAATAAAGAGAACTACGGCTACATGGGCTGTCCCTGTCGCTTGCTCGCGGATGATAAGGAATTGGACAGAGACATCCTTTGTCCCTGCGTGTATAGCGTACCGGATATCGAAGAGTTCGGAAGTTGCTATTGCAATTTGTATGTTTCCCAAGAATGGAATGAGGGCAAGATCCCGCACGAATATGTGCCCGAGCGCCGCCCTCCGGAGAAAATGCCGTATTGATAAACCGAACGCGTTGAATCGATTGAGTCCGCCGAGGCGGATTCAACCGATTCACCTGCAATTGCTTCTATTTCCTATCATTTCCCTCTTGACATTTCTCTATACAAAATCCATTTTTAAACAGATAGAATAGGTTAAAAAAATCTATTCGCTATTTTAATTTCTAGATGGAGTTAAAAGAAGATGAGGTGAATTATGGAAGAAGAATGCAAACCTATGTTGAATACAGGATTGCGCGGCGTGGTTATCGCCGATACCCGTATCAGCGACGTACAGGGTGCTGCCGGAAAATTAATCTACAGGGGTTATCTTATTCAGGATTTGGCGAATAAGGCGTCATTTGAGGAAGTTGCCTATTTGCTTCTGTTTGAAAAGTTGCCGAACACAGCCGAACTGAAAGCCTTTAAAGATCAATTGGCGGCTGAAAGAGATTTAGCGCCGGAGGTGATCGCCGCCTTAAAAACCCGGCCGAAAAAAGCACAGGCCATGGATATTCTCCAGGCCGGGGTTTCCATGCTGGCGCATCATGATCCCGATGTTGCGGATCAAACCATGGAAGCAGCCCTTCGAATGGCCATACGGCTGATCGCAAAATTTCCCACGATTGTTGCCACCTGGGATCGCATCCGCAACGATAAAGAACCGGTGAAACCATCGTCCAAACTGGATCATGCCGCAAATTTCCTTTATATGCTGAAGGGCGAAGAACCGGACGCAGAAGAGGGCCGGGTTATGGACACCTGCCTGGTGTTGCATGCCGAGCATTCCTTTAATGCGTCAACGTTTGCTGCCCGTGAGGTGGCTTCAACCCGCGCCCATATGTATGCTGCCGTTGCCGCGGCGGTGGGCTCGCTTTCCGGAGAACTGCACGGGGGCGCCAATGTTCGTGTCATGGAGATGTTATCCGAAATTGGCTCCCTGGATAAAGTAGAAGCATATGTCAATCAGCAATTTGATGCCGGCCGTAAAATATTCGGACTCGGACATGCGGTCTATGATACCGATGATCCCCGTGCCCATATTCTGGCTCCCATGTCTAAAGCAATGGGGGAGCGCAGTGGCGACACCAAATGGTATGAAATGTCGCAATTGCTTGAAAAGACGGGAAAAGCTGAGTTTAAAAAACGCAAAGGCCAAGATATCTATGTAAATGTTGATTTTTATAGCGCTTCGCTTTATTATGCGATGGGCATTCCAATGGATTTATTCACCCCGGTGTTTGCAATTTCGAGAATATCGGGTTGGAGCGCCCATGTGATCGAAGAATATTTTGCCGGCGCTGCGCCCAAACCCATGCTGTATCGTCCGGAATCCGAGTATATCGGTGATTACTGCGGTCCGGATGTCTGTGAGCTGGAGCCCCTTGAAGAAAGAGGGTAATCTTTTATTTGATCATTGGCAGGAGGCCTATCGGTTTGCAAAAAAAATCAAACCTGCGGATGACGCGTCAGCGAAAGGTCATTCTGGAAGAATTGCGTAGCGTCAATACCCATCCGAGTGCGGATGAGCTTTATGAAATGGTGCGCAAACGGTTGCCGCGCATCAGTCTGGGAACCGTATATCGCAACCTTGAGATACTTTCTGAATCCGGTGATATTCAAAAGCTTGAACCCGGCTGTTCCCTCAGGCGGTTTGATGGCAACCCTTCCGAGCATTGCCATATTCGCTGTGTAAGCTGCGATCGGGTTGTTGATGCGGCGATGACACCCGATTTGGAGATTGATCTTGAGCAGATCAATTCGAAAGATTTCAAAATTATCGGGCACAGGCTGGAATTTTTAGGTCTGTGTCCGCAATGCTCGGATAAATCCAATCCTGCTGAGATGTAAGAATTGCAAAACTCTTGATATGCAGACTTGCAATTTCCGGTAAAAACGTCGCATTTCATCTCTTCAATCTATTGGCGGGCGAAAAAGCCCGCCTTTCTTTTGTTTTTCGTACCATTTTGGTTATGGGAGGCGACATATGAAGATTCTGATTACAGGTGGTCTGGGGTTTGTCGGCGCAAATCTTTCAGATTATCTGCTTGATCGAGGGCACTCTGTCATCGCGGTCGGTCGGGCGTCGACTCAAAATCGGATAACCTCCGAGCGGTATCGATATATCTCAGCGGATACAACCCAGCCGGGAGACTGGCAGAAGGCACTGGGTGAAGTGGACGGTGTCGTTAATCTGGCCGGGAAATCAATTTTTAAGCGCTGGAGCAAAAGCTATAAGAAAGAAATTTATGACAGTCGTATATTAACCACCCGCAATGTGGTCGATGCTCTGCCGACCGGGCAATCGATTGTCCTTTGCAGCACATCCGGTGCCGGCTATTACGGCAACCGAGGTGATGACCTTTTAAGAGAGGACGAAAAATCCGGCGATGATTTTTTAGCGAATGTTTCGGTGGACTGGGAGGCGGAGGCGTTTAGAGGAACCGATAAAGGCCACCGGGTTGCGGTGATGCGATTTGGCGTTATCCTTGGAAAACACGGCGGATCCATGGCGAAAATGGTCCCGGCATTTAAATCTTTTGTGGGGGGTCCCATCGGCCGCGGGACACAATGGTTTCCCTGGATGCATCTGGCGGATCTCATGGCAGCAATACTGTTTATTTTCAATAATCCGCAGGTCAAGGGTCCCATTAATTTTTGTGCTCCAAAGCCGGTGAGAAATCGCGAGCTCGCAAAAGCCCTGGGTGAAGTATTGCACCGGCCGGCGGTTATGCCCGCACCGGCGTTTATGATCCGAATGGTGCTTGGAGAATTCGGCAACGTTTTG
>JASFGZ010000111.1:0-10544 GCA_050123495.1 Desulfobacterales bacterium | reverse complement strand
CGAGTAAAGCCGTTTATAAACAATACGAAGGGTAAGCGGATCGATCACCTCTACTTTTTTGACCGGTTCATAGTCTGCGAGGCGGGGCGAGAGATTCTTGGGATCCATAATGGCTTCATAGGTGAACTTGACATCGTTGGCATCAAATATATGGCCGTCATGGAATTTAACGTTCTCCCGCAGATTGAATACGATAACCGGATTGTGTTCTGTTGCCGGTAGTAGTTCATTGGCATAAGATGACAACATTGCTTCATCGATCGGGGCAGGCGCTTTCAAAAATTGCGCTCCGCGAAAATTTGAAAAATATTGATCACCGAGGAGATGTTTTAGATTGGTAAACAGATCCTGATCGACTTCATCCAAGATTAGTTTTATCCTGGCTGGCGCCGAAACACTGATTTTTATTTCACTCTTTGTGTTGCCGCCTGCGGATGATTTATTTGGCCGGGTCACTGTGTAGGTTCGCGGTGGAATTAACGAAATTGAGCGAATGTTGTCCAGTGTTTGTCGCAGCGCTTGAGGTGCCAGATTCTTGTCTTGTCTAAAATTTTGAAGCAATCCTAAAACCGCTTGCGAATCGAGTTGACCGCGGCCGGGCATATCGGCGTTTGCGTTAATATAAAAATAGGCTTCTTCATAAATACGCCAGGATGTTGCCAGCCGCCCCCTGAAACTCAGATCCTCATCGCGGTCAATCAGGGCTTCAAAAACTTTTCCTTCTATCTCGCTGCTGGCGCTATCGGCAGATAAAATCGGGATAAGGATTGCGGCATCTCCGATCGATGCATTGATGTATTGATTCAAACGGTCGGGATTGCCTTTTGCCTGTTGTTCGTAAGTGGGAATCCAGAAATACGATTGGACCAGGATCAAGGTGAGCAAAAGTGGTGCAAATATGAGGATACGTTTGGTGGTCATTGCGAATGTTTCTTATAATGATTTTAATAATTCACGAATCGATGCTTTTTTCTTTTTGATGAGCTCGGTTTCAATTTCATCGGGATCTAACTTGGCGACCTGGTCCAGATAGTCAATAGCCGCCTCAAGACCGGCACGGGTGCCTTTGGTGGTGGCCACATCGGCCTTGTAGAAGAGGATCATGCGATCAATTTGATTGATTCGGGCCTCAGCTGTTTGGCGAAGGCTTGCGGTTGTGGCAAAAAACAGAGCTCGATTAAGATAGGACTTGATGCCAATAAAATCGGGCATGCCCGGTACTTCCATCAAGGCATCCGCCTTGCTGACATAAAAATTAAATGCCAGCGGATAAACTTCCTCTTTCGCATACACTTCCTTTGTTTTTGGTGGTATTTGAACTCCGGGCATAATCAGAATCCGCTTTTTCCCGCCCGGTGAAAAGGTCCCCTGCCAGACTTCCACGGCACCGGCTGCGGATTTCAGATAATAATTGCGCGTATTATAAAAACTGGCGCGAATAACGATACCCATTAGAATAATAAAAATAAATCCGGCAATGCCAAAGAGCAATAGTTTCTTCGAAATGTTGAAATCATTGGAGTTTGAATTTTCCATCAAAAACCCCTTTGAATTCTCAGATAGGTGCCCTATAATACCCCTGATCCGGAGATTCGCGCCGGTAGACCGGGTTGCAAAACCCGGATCAGATGAACACGGGCGGCTTCATTCTTATACGTAATTATTTCACGCCGTTGCCGATTCGTCAAGATATGACTGCATTTGAGGGCATGCGCACTCATTTTTTATCATCCGTAAATTGACCTTTTTCGGACCTAAAGCGCAACTCTTAACAAATAGAAGAAAGGCAATTTTCATGAGCGGCCAAGTCACCATATCGATCTGGCTTTTTGTATTTTTGCTGGCCGTATGCGCCTGGGCCGTTTTGGAGCGGATCCTGATTCCCAGTTCACGCTGGTTTATTCGACGACGAATCAATCGCGTGATCGATGAAATCAGCGCTCGCCTGGATATTCAAATCAAGCCCTTTCAACTGACCAAACGACAGGTTTTGATTGATCGTCTGGTTTATGATCCGAAAGTTGTTGAAGCCATTCAAGAAGTCGCCCGTCAGCGCGATTGTCCCCGGGAAATTGTTCAAAGGCAAGTGATGTCCTATGCCAGAGAAATCGTACCGTCATTTAATGCCTACCTTTATTTTCGGATTGGATATTGGATGGCAAAAAAAATTGCCCGACTCCTCTACCGCGTGCGTATTGGTTTTGTTGATGATGCGCAGTTTACATCAATTGACCCCGAATCCACCGTCGTATTTGTTATCAATCACCGCAGCAATATGGATTATGTCTTGGTGGCCTTTCTGGCCGCGGAAAAAACAACCCTGTCTTATGCCGTCGGAGAGTGGGCTAAAATTTGGCCCCTGCAAACGCTTATCAGAGCCATGGGTGCATTTTTTGTCCGGCGAAATTCCGGTGATCCGTTATACCGGTGTGTTCTGGAGCGTTATGTTCATATGGCGACTAAAGAGGGCGTTTGTCAGGCTGTATTTTTAGAAGGGGGGTTAAGTCGTGACGGTCTTCTGAGGCCACCCAAACTGGGCTTTCTGGATTATATGCTGCGCACTTATGATCCCGAGAATGACAGAGATATTGTATTTATACCCGTGGGGGTAAATTATGATAGAACTTTAGAGGATCGAAGCTTGTTACGAGAATTGGATCCTGAAGCCGAAAAACGGAGCCATTGGTTTGTCATCAAAACGACCCTGGGGTTTATCTGGAAAAGCCTGATTCTCATGGTATTGAGCCGCTGGCAGCGATTCGGCTACGCTTATGTAAACTTTGGGAATCACGTGTCCGTTCGGCAATATTGCGAGGAAAATGGTGTCAACTTCGCAAAATTGGAGCGTGCGGACCGGTTTCTGGATGTCAAAAAACTTGCCGATCAGCTCATGGGTGCAATCAAGGATGTCATACCCGTGCTTCCGATCTCTCTGGTTGCGACGGTGATGCTGGAATCGGGCCATCAGGGGCTGAGTGCCCCAGAGGTAGAGTCGCGGGTAAATCAACTCATTGAAGAACTCCACCAGCGAGGGGCCCATGTGTATGTTTCACCCCGAAATCGGGTTGAATCTATTTTAAGCGCATTAAGTATGTTACAATTAAGAAAGCTGGTTCGAGAGTCAGGGGGAATTTACAGGGCCGTACCTGAAGAAATTGATGTCCTATCCTATTATGCCAACGCCATTGCTCACCGGCGGGAGGCTTCAGATCTTTCAATTGATCCGTCACCATAAAACACCAAAACAGGTTCATCAGATTTAGCCATGTCCCTTAAGAAAATTCTAATTTTCATCGAAATCATCTCTTTTTGTCTCATTTTGCTCTATCCATTGAATCTGCAAGCAGAGTTCTATAAATATGTGGACAAGGCGGGGCGGACATTCTATGTCGATGACCTAAGCAACGTGCCCCCGGAATATCTGGATCAGGTTAATGTTTATAAAGAAAAGTATGACCATTTGCCTGAAGGGGAAAGGAAATCCAAGCTTGAAAGGGAACGGCGGCAGCAGGAAGAACTGGAGCTTGAAAGGCGCCGTCAGATGGAGCTGGAACTGCAACAGGCCGCTGAAAAAGAAGAAGCTGCAAGACAGTTAGAAGCGCAACGTGCCAATCAGAAAAAACAAGAAACCGCCATTACCATCGAAGGCAATCGGATTTTTGTGCCGGTTACGCTGGGAAACGCGGGTATTGAAGTACAGGCCCTGTTGCTTCTGGACACCGGCGCTTCCCAGACGGTGGTGCACCGCGAGCTGGCCGATCAACTAAACATTATCGCCCTGAAAAAAGGCCTGTCACAGGTGGCCGGCGGGCAGCAGATCTATACCGAGTTGGGCAAAGTCAGTTACCTGAAAATTGGACCGCATAGAGTAAACGATGCCAATATCCTGATCATAAACCATGAAGGGCCGCCGGTGAACTTTCAAGGCCTGCTGGGTATGAATTTTCTGAAAAATTTCCAGTACAATATTGATTATAAAAACAAGGTGATACGGTGGGAATCCGCTGAGTAACTATATTCAGTGGCCGTTGTCTGTCGTCCGTTGTCCGTGGTGATGATTGGGTTTTCCAAACCGGGTGCTTTGCACGAGAATCCACGGTTCAACCGCGTTGTTTTCAACGATTGGGGCGTTTCGCTCCCCCCTCTTTTTCCGCCTAGGGCGGTAAAATCCAAGCCACCTGCTGTGCGGGGGGTCGTTGACTCGACAACGGACCACTGACAACCGGCAACGATCGGATGTTAGAGATAAGAAAACGTTAACCCTTTATTGCATTTGAAGCAGCACCCATGCTGAAGCCGGAAGATATTTTAAATTGGGGGATAGATGTTGTATTGTGGTTTCAGCAATTCAGTCCTGCACTTGACCTGTCATTCGAAAGCCTGACCTTTTTGGGAAATATCGAATTCTTTCTGATTCTCTTTATTTGCGTCAATCCAAAGGGTTCATTGAATACCTTAAATGCCGCTAGCGTCCTCTTGGGTTTTGCTCCGGGAATCATTTTGGAGCGTCGCTGGGTTCGATTCACCTCCGGGAGAAGCGTATCGAAAAGAATACTGCGTTTCATCCCGGGATTCATGGTTCTAATCGGCATCTGGATGAAACTGCGAATCGCCTTTGCGAAGGTGGAGCCGGTATAGTTGTTTCGAATTGTTCGATATGCGCTGGGCGGCTGGTGGTGCGCTTTCGGTGCGCCCTGGTTGTTTGTGAGATTAGGACTTGCAGAAACGGAGTAATATGCTCTATCCTTTATTGGCCGATTTGGTGGTTTTCATTCATTTTTTATTTGCACTGTTTGCGGTGCTGGGGGCGCTGCTGGTTATCTGGCGGCGCAACGTTCTCTGGCTCCATCTTCCGGCCGCTGTATGGGCGGCCTGGATTGAATTTTCAGGGAAGATTTGTCCGCTGACGCCATTAGAGAACTGGTTACGAAGGAGGGGTGGTGGATCCGGTTATGCCGGAGACTTTGTGGGACATTACCTGATGCCGATTCTTTACCCATCCGGTCTCACCCGTAACGTTCAGTTTATCTTGGGCGGTGTCGTTATCGGGGTCAACCTGATCATATATGCTTATGTTTTTTTCATTAAAAAAAAACCTAGTGGAGGTAACTTTTGAACACCAGTGAAGATACACATCGCAAATCAATCGGTTATATATTATGGCTCTGTGGTTTCACCGGTTCCCATCGTTTTTATTACGGCTATCCGGTTTTGGGGACCATTTATTTCTTTACCCTGGGATTGCTGTTTATCGGCTGGATCATCGACCTTTTTTTGATTCCCTCTATGGATCGCAAAGCGGATATACGATTTAAAACAGGCAAAATTAGCTACAACATCGCCTGGATATTGTTGACCTTTTTAGGTATTTTCGGAATCCACCGCATGTATATGGGAAAATGGATAACCGGGATTTTGTACCTGTTGACCGCTGGATTTTTCGGTATCGGTTGGATCTATGATTTTTGGACGTTAAATGATCAAATAACGCTGATTAACAGCAAAACGTAGCACCCCCCCAGGGAGGAAGGGCAAAATTTGCTTTCCAAAGCGGGGTTCTTGTTTGGTGATGCGTGTATTATAAATACGTGTTTCTTGCTTAGCTCGCAGGTATGATGACGAGAATATCATCATCGTCATAATCGTTGAGACCCTCTCCGTTGGGCCCATAAGACCCGATCGCTGTAACTGTCGTGCCGCCTAATTCATAATCTTCATCAAGCCAGTAATTATTACCCCAGGGGTCCTTGAACGGCCCATTATAATACGGTCCCTGCCAGTTGAGGTAGGAACCGTCCGTATCCGCCAGTCCCATATCGGCCGTGCTCAAATCTTCATGTTCATTGCCGGCGCCCTGGGCCTTCTGAACACCGGCTTCGCTTCCGCCGGGCAATGATCCGGTATCTACAGCCATAACCATGATAGCGGTATGTATATTTTTTGAATCGGCACGGGCTTGGGCGATTTTAGCCTTTTCTCGATATGCCATAAAATTCGAAATGGCGATCGCCGCCAGAATGCCGATAATGGCCACCGCTATCATCAGCTCGATTAAGGTAAAACCACGGCTATTATTTGGTGTCGGCATCATCGTTCTATTTGAATGGCGGCCAATCTTGCTTGCGAAGACCTATAAATACTAAATTAAATCAAATATATAATTTTCTTAAGGATATATGCGTTTTGAAATGACAGAATGCAAAAATCAAACCAATCGCCGACTTCTTTGATTATTAATTTAAATTTTAAACAGTTAGGGCTAATTGTAATCTGATTCAACCCCAACAAATCGTGGCAAAAATTGGCATTCTCATACAAAAACTGACAGGTAACAAAAATTTTGACGGAATTGTTTTGTTCGGCAGTGCACTTTGTTTTCAACATCGCAAAAACTTGACAACCAATAAGCAAACTCATATTTTTTTGAGTACATCCTCATAAAGGTGAATTATCCAACATGCCCGAAAAGCGATTGCCGAAACCCGGATAAACTGAAAGGCGATCAATGTCGACAGGAGAAGAAAATAATGGTTCAAATTCAAGATAACATGCCGCCCGGTCCGAAAAAGGCAGCGGTCGAGCAAGATGCGGCCGTAAAAAAATCACTGGATAAGATAAAGAATAAAATCATGGTCATGAGCGGTAAAGGCGGTGTTGGCAAAACGAGCACATCGGTAAATCTCTCGATTGCTTTAGCCAACAGCGGGCTTCAGGTTGGAATTATGGACATCGATCTGCACGGACCGGATGTGCCGCGGATGCTGGGGATAAACGGTATGCCGGAGCTGACTCAAAATAAAAAACTCCGTCCGTTGCGATACTCTGATCATCTGAGTGCCATATCCATCGAATCATTTACCCCCGCCAAAGACGATGCCATCATATGGCGCGGTCCTTTAAAGTATTCTGCCATTCGGCAATTTATTGGCGACGTCGAATGGGGAGATCTCGATTTCCTGGTCATCGATTCACCACCCGGCACGGGCGATGAGCCGCTGACAGTCGCCCAAATAATCTCGGATGCAAAAGCAATAATCGTAACCACACCTCAGGAAGTGGCTTTGGCTGACGTACGCAAGTCTATTAATTTCTGCAAGACGGTCAAGATGGATATCTTCGGGCTGATCGAAAATATGAGTGGCTTAAATTGCCCGCATTGTGGTGAACGGATCGATCTCTTCGGGGCCGGGGGTGGTGAAAGAACCGCCAAAGAAATGGGTGTTCGGTTTCTCGGCAGGATACCGTTTGATCCCAATGTGGTGGCCTGTGGTGATTCAGGAGCTTGTTATCAGGAAGCTCACAATAATTCAGCCGTCACCAGGGCTTTCACCGATGTCGCTCAAACCGTATCTCAATCCATAACTGGGTAATATAATACGTCTGCGCTTTTTAAATGAAGGGGGCTGGTTCGCCCGGCGTTAATCATTGAATCTGCCGTCAGCAATCGTTTTGGAAGCATTTCCGGATTTTGCTTCCAGCCATCCGATCGTGACCTCATCCCGAACATCAAAATCCGGAACGAAAGGTTTAATATCCAACAAGGGTGTTTGGTCGATTATATCAATATCTTGAACATAAAGCGTTTTATTATCGACTCTGATAAGTCGCACCACAGATATGCCAATTTGATTGGGTCGAGCGGGTGCCCGGGTCGCAAACAGTCCATGCTCCACATCATCTACAAATGGTTTTACCCTCAATTTGTAGGCCTTGCAAAGATGAAAATGATAGAGGAGAATAATGTGTGAGAATCCCATCAAGTCCTGGAGCCCTTCGACATATTCGGGGAAAATTTCAACTTCTGCTTTTACACCTATTCCCCCAATAGGCTGGATTGGGGTGCCAACGCGGGTTTTAAACGGTGAGTGGATTGTCCCGATTGGTCGATATGTAATTTCTTCCATCTTTATCTCCTGATATGGGTGAACTCAGTTATTGTCCGTTGCGTCATCATCAAAGTTTTTTTTCGTTAAAAACCAGATGGTGCAGGATTCCCTGAATTTACAGTGTATTTCCGGATCACGGCAGTCTAAACAGTCCTGACACATGTAAATCTGGTGCTTCAAACATTCATAGCTGGTTTCTCTGTCCGGATGATTTACACAATGATCCAACTTCATTAATCCTTTCTTTTTTCAAGCTGACGAATTTGCTTTTCAACTCGGAAATCCATTTCTAATCCCAGATACCCAATATCAATTTTTATGCGGCCACTCCTCGTTATTACGCTCTTCGGCAAAATAGCAGAAGCGATTCCATTCAAACTCCTTTGCGGAAATCGGGCAGCGAAGTTTGATTTTGCGACCACTGACGTCCAAGACCTCCCAATCCCCTTTGCGGGGTCCGTCATCGATGTAAATTTTTTGGCCGACCTCAAACGGATATGGCTTAAATATGGCGACTTTCGCTTTTTTCATTTGGCTCTCCTGGCTTCTAAATGTTTTTTCGAGTTTCAATACTGAGAATGCCTTTAGCGTATCAGAACTTACGAATTCAACCATCAATTGTCCGTATTGGAATGTATGGATAAAAATAAGCTGCAAATGCCATGTTTCAAGGTAGACGCACCCATCTAATCTGCATGACCGATGTTTGCTATCTTATTTTGACATAAAGAACACTTTAATTTATAGTCCCTATTTATTTTGATACATTACATACCGAAGACCCAAAATAAGGGAGGAAATCCGATGCCATATGGATATACCGGCAAAATATTACACGTCGATTTGAGTCATCAGAAAATTGAAGTTGAAGAAAAAGACGAGGCTTTCTATCGATCCTATCTGGGGGGACGTGGAATCGGCTATCATTATTTAATGCAAGATGTCCCGGTTCAAACGGATCCCTTTTCACCGGAGAACATCCTGGTTCTGGCGACCGGGATCATGACCGGCTCGCCCTTACCGGCAGCCTGCCGCTTTGCCGCCGTCGGCAAATCGCCGCTTACAGGGACGGCCGGCGAATCTGAAGCCGCCGGTTTTTTCGGTCCTGAGCTGAAAATGGCCGGTTTTGATGCCGTCGTATTTCGCGGCCGGGCGGATAAACCGGTCTATCTGTGGGTCACGGGGGGCAAAGCCCGGATAAAAGATGCAAGCCATCTTGCGGAGCTGGGAACCCGCGAAGTTGAAGATGCGATTCGAGATCATGAGGGCAGCAAAAAAATCCGGGTCGCTCAAACCGGTCTGGCCGGAATGAACCGGGTGCGATTTGCCAACATCACCAACAATCTGGGCAATTTCAATGGTCGCTGCGGTTTTGGGGCGCTTATGGGATCCAAAAATGTTCGCGCCGTCGCGGCCCTGGGCACCGAAAAACTCGAGTTTCAGGATCCGGTGTTTCTACGCGAAACCGCGCAGCATTATGCGGCCACATTCAAGGATAACCCTGCGGGGGAAGCCCTGAATGTCTACGGCACCACTGCATTTCCGGAGATTTTGTCCGCCGCCGGTGCCCTGCCGGTGGATAATTTCCGGCGCAGCCAGCTAGATGACGCCACTTCGGTCAGCGGAGATACCTATAATGAGACCCTTCTTCAGAAAAGAAAAGGCTGTTTTGCCTGTCCCATTCGCTGTAAGCGGGGCGTCGCCCTGGAGGACCCCAAATATGGCGTCGATTCCCGCTACGGCGGACCCGAGTATGAAACCATTGCTGCGCTGGGCACCAACCTCAATATTCTGGACTTAAAAGCCATCGCTAAGGGCAATGAGATCTGTAATCGCTATTGTCTGGACACCATATCAGCCGGCATGACCATTGCGTTTGCCTGCGAATGTTACCAGGAAGGAATTATCAACAAGGCCGATACCGATGGACTGGAGCTGCGATTCGGAGATGCGGATTTAATGATTCAGTTGCTGGCGCTGATTGCCCGTCGGGAAGGATTTGGCGACCTTCTGGCCGAAGGAACGGCGCGTCTGGCAAAAAAATGGGGCGTTGTCGACGCGCCTTGCCATCTTACGGTCAAGGGTCAGGAAATCTCGATGCATGATCCACGGGTAAAAGTCGGGGTGGGAATCGGGTTTGCGGTCAGCACTTACGGCGCGGATCATATGACGGCTGCCCATGATAACGTGTTTGTGGATGAAAAATCGTTTGCGCTGAACTCCGTCAAGCCTTTGGGAATCTATAAACCGATGCCCGCAACTGAGATCACCGCTGAAAAGGTGCGCAACTACAAAATACTGGAAAACTTCTGGCGGACGCTGGATGCCCTGGGCCTTTGCGTGTTTGGCTATGCGCCCCGCGGGGTGATGCCTATCAATACGATGGTTCGATGCGTCAATGCCATTACCGGATGGGAGGCCAGCCTGTTTGAATTGATGCGGGCAGGGGAGCGCGGCACCATGATTGCAAGAGCCTTTAATAGCCGCGAAGGGTTCAGCGCAGACAATGATCGCTTGCCGCAACGCTTATTCGATCCGAAGCCCGACGGTGCCAATGCGGGCAAGCACATATTCAAAGAAGAAGATTTTAACGAAGCGATTCGTCTTTACTACGACATGATCGGTTGCGATCCGGAAACGGGTCGGCCCCATCGGAGC
>JASFGZ010000110.1:0-10563 GCA_050123495.1 Desulfobacterales bacterium | reverse complement strand
CATACTGAGTCTGTGTTTACTTGTTTCGACTGCCGGGGCAGGCCGGCCTACCCGACGGTGAACTCGAACTCGAAGACGATGACCTGGCCTATGGATTCAACCTGGGGGTTCTGCTGGAGCCCCGGGATGGCACCCGCTTTGGCATCTCCTATCGGTCGGAATTGGATCTGGAGTTCAAGGATGTGGCCAGCCTAAAGAACATCGGGCCCGTCCTGCAGGGTATTTTGAACCTGTCGGGTCTTGCCGGCAGCAAAGTGGACGTTGACATGACGGTTCCTCAACTGGTGATGACAAGCGTTTACCACCAGTTGACCGACCGTTGGGCCGTGATGGGAAACATCGGGTGGCAGGATTGGAGCGAATTTGGCAAGCAGGATCTGACATTGCGGTCGACGACCTCAACAAAGTTCACCCAGGATTTGGAATACGATGACACCTGGCACTTTGCCCTGGGCGCCCAATATCGATTTGCCGAGCGATGGCTATGGTCGGTGGGGGCAGCTTATGATACCTCGCCAGTTGATAAAGACACCCGGACGCCGGACCTACCCTTGGACCGGCAGATCCGCATCGGTACCGGGATACAGTACGACTGGCACAGCGATATAACCGTGGGAGTTGCATATGAGTATCTGGATGCTGGCGAGGCCAAGATCGACCAGGAAGGCGGTCCATTACAGGGACCCCTCAAGGGTAAATATGACACCAATTCAATTCACTTCTTTGCTGTTAATCTGAGCTGGAAGTTTTAGCGCGAATATTACTCTTAAGCACAGATTGTATTTCAGCAAAATCTTAAATATCAGGCGGAGGAACACCATGAAGCATTTATTCAAATTGATTCCTTTTGTAATGATAGTTGCATTCTTTATTTTTGGCTGTCAGGCAGAAGCTCCCGAGGAAGAAATTATTCGTCCGGTAAAGGCACTTAAAGTGGCCGACGTTGATACCTTTGAGAATGAAAAATACAACGGGATTGCCAAGGCCACCCAACAAGTGGATCTGTCCTTTCGAGTTGATGGCCCCATGATTGAACGGCCGGTAAATGTGGGAGATACGGTCAAAGAAGGTCAACTGATGGCCCGCATCGATCCCCGGGATTATGAGGTGCGGCTGCGTGACGCCCAGGGGCAGCTGGTAAAAGCACAAGCAGTTTTAAAGCGTGCACAGGCGGATTTGGACCGGGTGCTGAGGATCCAAAAACAGGATCCAGGAGCGGTAAGCGAGGCTTTAGTTGATAAAGCCCGTCAGAATAGAGATTCCGCCCAGGCAGAGATTAACTCCCTGGTCGCCGCCGTGGATCGCGCCAAAGACGATCTGGGCTATACCTATTTGAAAGCCCCCTACGATGGCATTATCACCCGGACGTATCTGGAGGCATTTGAAAACGTCAGGCCCAAACAGCCGGTGGTCCGACTCTTGGATCCGTCACAGATCGAGATGTGGGTCAACGTTCCTGAAAGCCACATTTCCCTTTCGCCCTATGTTGATAAGATTTGGGTGCGCTTTGATGCTCTGGGCATGGAGGTGCCGGCCGAAATTAAAGAAATCGGCACGGAAGCCTCTCAGGCCACACGGACCTTTCCGGTGAATCTCATCATGGATCAACCAGCAGATGTGAAAATCTTGCCGGGAATGGCGGGCGTGGCACGCTACACTCTCAAACTGCCCGAAGATGTCAAGGAATCTGAGTTCATTATTCCAATAACCGCGGTTTTAACAGATGCTGAAAAGCAAAAAAGCTATGTGTGGCTGATTGACGAATCGACGATGACCATCACCCGTCTTGAAGTCACTCCCGGAAAATTGACCGGAAACGGATTAAGGGTTAAGGGGCTTCAGCCGGGTCAGTGGATTGCAGCAGCCGGTGTAGAATTGCTGCGCGAGGGCCAAAAAGTTCGCATCCTCGAATCCGGCAAGCGCAAATAAAGGAGAAGGCCATGAATCTGACAGAATTTTCGATTAACAATAAAGTGCTGACGTATTTTATCGTAGCGCTCATGGTTGTCGGCGGCATTGCCAGCTTCTTTCAACTTGGTCAGCTGGAAGACCCGGATTTTACCATTAAAAAAGCGGTGGTCATCACGCCCTATCCCGGCGCCAGTCCGGCAGAGGTCGAATTGGAGGTCACCGACCGCATCGAAAAAGCCATCCAGGAGTTGCCGGAACTCAAGCACCTGTATTCCATTTCCCGCCCCGGGCTCTCCATCATCAAAGTTGACATCAAACAAGAATACTGGTCGGATACCCTGCCCCGGGTGTGGCTGGACATGCGCAAAAAAATTCAAGACGTCACCCCGCAGTTACCGCCCGGCGTGGGCAAACCGCAGGTCTCGGATGATTTTAACTTTGTGTATGGTTTTGTGTTGGCCCTGACCGGAAGTGGTTTTTCTTACAAAGAAATGGAGGACTATGCCGATGAGCTCAAAAGAGAGCTCAGTGTGGTCAAAGGGGTCGCCCGCGTGGAGCTGTGGGGCGTACAGGATAAAGTCATTTACATCGATGTTGCTGAAAAACAACTGGCCGAACGGGGGCTGACCGCTGAAAATTTTATCGCAACCTTGGGACGGCAGAATATGGTGGTGGACGCGGGCTATGTCGATGCGCAGCAGCGCCGATTGCGGGTGGCCCCCACCGGCGAATTTAGCACGCCTGAGGAAATCGGCGAACTCTACCTTCATCCGACACCATTGGATTTATTCAACTTGCCATTGAGCGCCTCAACGCCGCAAGGCGCCGACATCACCCAACCCGAGCAATACATTCGAACGCGGGATCTTGCGGCCCCCCAGGAGCTGATTCGCATCCGCGACATTGCCGAAGTCAAAGCCGGTTATCTTGAGCCACCGAACACGCTAATGCGATTTAACGGCCAGCCGGCGATCGCAATCCAGCTGGCCAATGTGGAAGGCGGCAACGTGGTACAGACCGGTAAAAATATCGAAAAGCGCCTGAATGAAATCATGCCACATTTGCCGATCGGCATCGAGATCACCAAACTGGCCTGGCAATCGGATCTGGTCAGTACCGCAATTAATGATTTCATGATCAATCTACTGGAAGCCGTCGCCATCGTGCTGATCGTTCTGGCCATACCGATGGGCATACGCATGGGGATTATCATCGGCACCGGGCTGATCCTGACCATATTGGCAACATTTATCCTGATGGCGATTTTCAAAATCGATCTGGAACGCATGTCTCTGGGAGCACTGGTGATTGCGCTAGGTATGATGGTAGACAACTCCATTGTGGTGGCGGACGGTATATCCGTGCGGCTCAAGCAGGGAATGGATCCGAAGAAAGCCGCCATCGAGGCGGCCAGCCAGCCGGCCATACCGCTGCTGGGCGCCACCATCGTGGCCGTGATGGCGTTTTACCCCATTTTTGCCTCCGTGGCCGATGCGGGTGAATACTGCCGCACGCTGTTTATCGTGGTGGCCTATTCTCTGGCGCTCAGTTGGTTGATTGCGGTGACGGTCACCCCAATCCAATGTATGCAAATGTTACGTGTTTCCAAAAAAGGCGAAGACGAAACGGATGAATATGGCGGTAAATTTTTCGGCGGATACCGCAAACTGCTGGAATCCGCCATCCGGGGGCGATGGCTGTTTATGGGAGCAATGATCGGTCTTTTATTTTTATCTGTTATTGGCTTTGGTGGCGTCAGCCAGATGTTTTTTCCGGATTCTGCCCGGCCCCAGCTGATGGTGGATTTCTGGTTTCCAGAGGGCACGCGCATTCAGGAAGTTTCTGCACGGATCCAACCCGTCGAAAACCGTCTGATGAATGATGAGCGGGTAGCAAACGTCAGTGCCTTCAATGGCTCCGGGCCGCCGAGATTTTATTTGCCCGTCGACCCGGAATTGCCCTACCAGAATTACGCCCAGCTGATCATTAACACACACGCTTTCAAAGATATCGACCCCTTAATTGCGGATCTCGAGCCCTGGTTAAACGAGAATTTTCCTGAAGCTGTCACACGCGTTCGCAAATACGGGGTGGGTGTCAGTGAAAACTGGAAGCTGGAGTGGCACATCAGCGGACCGGCCAATGCGGATCTAAAGACCCTTAGGGAGATCGGAGACAAGGCTTTCGCTGTGTTGGAGGACAGCCCGTATGCCAAGGATGTCAAAACCAGTATGATGAATCCGGTGCAAAAACTGGTTCCCGAATATGACCAGGTCAGGGGACGCTGGGCATCTGTCAGCCGCGAGGATATCGGCCGGGCTACGCGCCGGGCATATGACGGGGTACAGGTCGGCTTGTATCGCGAGGAGGAAGATTTATATCCGATCTTGCTGCGCCACACCAAAGAGGAACGCAAAAATGCGCCGATAATGGATACGTTGCAGGTTCAGCCCGAATTGTACACCAAAACCGTGCCGCTGGCTCAGGTGACCAAGGATATTCGGGTCGAATGGGAGGACCCCATTATTAATCGCTGGGAGCGGCGGCGCTGCATTACTATGCAGGCCTCACCGAACAACACAACTTATCCGGATTTGAAAAATCGGGTCATCGCAGACATCAAGAAGATCGAATTGCCCCCGGGGTATGAAATCTTTTTTGACGGCGAAGATGAAAGTACGGTGGATGCACAGTCTTCGTTGATACCGGGTATGATACCGGCCGCTGCCATTGTATTAACGATAATTGTGGCCCTTTTTAATGCCATGCGGCCGCCGGCGATTATCATCCTCACCATTCCGTTTGCGCTCATCGGTATCACGGCCGGCTTGCTGTTTACGGGCCAGCCGTTTGGTTTTATGGCCCTTTTAGGCGCTATGAGTCTGGCAGGGATGATGATTAAAAACGCCATTGTTCTGCTGGATCAAGTCAACATTGAAAAGGCTGCCGGCAAAAGCCCTTATGAGGCGGTGGTGATATCCGGTGTCTCCCGCCTGCGGCCGGTGGTGCTGGCTGCAGCAACCACGGTTCTGGGTGTCATGCCTTTGCTGCAGGATGTGTTCTGGATCTCAATGGCTGTGACCATCATGGCAGGGTTAACTTTCGGAACACTTCTAACCATGTTCGTGGTGCCGGTACTGTATACGATCCTGTTTAAAGTTCCATCGCCAAAAAAAGCCTGAAAACTGTATAATAAATAGAATTGTTCAAGCCATAATGGCCTAAAAACCGAGCGGTATAAAATGTCACCACGATTGATGTCACCCTACGCCCTCGCGAGTTCAAAATAGCGATTTTTTATCCTTTTGTGCCTGGTATTGGGGCTTCTGGTTCTGGTTCCTATTTTGAACCGGTTTGTGGCCGCCCGCATATTCCTGGACATTTTCCTCACGGCCTTAGTCATATCAATGGCATATACCATCAGCCCCAAAAAAGGTTACCTTGCAGCCGGGGTTCTAATGGCAATCGTGATGCTGGTATCGCTGTGGATGCAATATGCCTATCCGTACAAACCGATTGCGGCTATTGGCATGCTTGCCGGCGTTCTCTTTGGTGCTATGGTTGTCGCAAGCATTGTGGGCTTTATGCTCAGGTCCGAAGCGGTCAACCGAGAACTTATTTACGCGGCCATACTGCTGTATCTGCTGGCAGCACTCATGTGGGCATTTCTTTATACGTTTTTAGAACTTGTCGATCCGGCATCGTTTAATATCAATCTGAGAGAGCCGCAGGGTTATTTATTGGTATTTCAATATTACAGTTTTGTAACGATTACCACGCTGGGTTACGGTGATATTACGCCTGTCACCGAGGTGGCCAAAGCGTTTTCCGTCCTGGAAGCCGTTGTCGGCCAGCTCTATCTGGTGGTGGCGGTTGCATGGTTGGTGGGAATGCATGTCTCGAGTAAGTCGAAGTAGTTGATCAGGTGGGGTTTTATGTCGATTCATTTGTTCAACAGTTTATCAATAGACTTAAGCATACCAAGTAAGAGGAAACCAAAACATCGCTAAGAGGTTTTAATCATGTTATCGAAATCATCCAACAAAATATTTTCGGGAAAGGGTTGTTTTGTTTTTTTTAGCCGATCTGTTTTTGGTCTGGTCGCTGTGATGTTTTTAGCCGCCGGCTGCACCATGGTGGGACCGGATTTTGTAAAGCCCGAGGCCCCGGTGCAAAAAGAATGGTTAGAGACTCGCGATCCGGGAGTCAAAATCGAGGCCTCAGACTACAAAGAGTGGTGGTCGGTATTCAATGATCCGGTTCTTGACAGACTGGTTGAGCAGGCTTACCAGCAAAACCTGCCGCTGCAAATCGCCGGCATCCGGATTCTCCAGACCCGAGCCCAGTTAGGGGCGGTGGTCGGCAATCTCTACCCACAGCTGCAACAGGGAAGAGGCGGTGCTGACTATACCAAGATCAGCGAAAATGCTCCCAACACACTGAATATAGATGACTCTTTTTGGCAATATAATGTCGGCTTTGATGCCGTCTGGGAGGTGGACATCTGGGGCAAATTCCGCCGTGCGGTGGAGTCCGGGGTGGCCAATCTGGAAACCTCCATCGCCAACTACGATGATGTTCTGGTTTCATTGACCGCCGAGGTGGCCCGCACCTATATCCTGCTGCGCACGTTTGAAGAACGTCTCGAGATCGCCAGAGAAAATGTGGGTATCCAGCAGCGCTCCTTAGAAATCGCTGAAATCCGCTTTAAAGCCGGTGCGGTGACCGAACTGGATGTGGTCCAGGCCAAATCGTTGTTGAGAAACACCGAAGCGTTAATACCGCGTTTTGAAGCCGCTGTGCGTCAGGCCAAAAACGCGCTGGCCATCCTTATGGGGGCACTCCCAGGTGAAACCGATTACATGCTCAGCGGTCCCAAACTCATCCCCCAAGCGCCACCGGAGGTGGTGGTTGACATTCCGGCCGAATTATTGCGCCGCCGACCCGATATTCAACTGGCAGAGTATCAAATTGCCACCCAGACACCGTTGATCGGTGTGTCCAAAGCTGAATTGTTTCCCGCTTTTCAACTGTTTGGCTCCATCGGTTTGGCTTCAAGCAATTCAAGAAATACGATTTCCGGCGGCCAAAACGGCAGCAGTTTCAGTGATCTGTTTGAATCGGACAGTCTCGAATTTTTTGGGGGCCCCGCTTTTACCTGGAATCTTTTTAACTATGGTCGTATCAAAAACCAGGTTCGCACCGAAGATGCCCTGCTGCAGCAGTTGATTGTAAACTATGAAGATACCGTGCTCAGAGCTCACCAGGAAGTGGAGGATTCCCTGATCGGTTTTTTACGAACCCAGGAAGAAGCCGCATTTTTACTTGGCAGTGTGAAGGCCTCCCAACGCTCGGTGGACCTTTCTATGTTGCAGTACAGAGAAGGCTTGGTCGATTATCAGCGGGTGCTGGATACCCAGCGGTTTTTAACCGAACAGCAGGATGCGTGGACGGCAACCCGCGGTAATGTGGTTTTGAATCTGGTTACCATGTATAAGGCCCTTGGCGGCGGCTGGCAGATTCGTAAGGGTAAGGATTTTGTCTCCAAAGACAATGTTGAAGAGATGGCACAGCGCACCGATTGGGGAAACTTAATACAACCTAAAGAAATTGAAACACCGGCTACCCCAGAAGAACGCCGGAAGTGGCGCTCTCCGGATTGGTAAACCTTTAAAATCTTGTTCACCTTTTTGCAATTCTTCCATGAGTAGGATTAACAAAGGACGATTCAAAGGGACCTGGCAGGATTTTATCGATATTTATTCATTTGATCGCTTTTGTGGAAAAAAGAGAGGGATTTCATTCGTCGAAGTTATTTGCCTTACTTTATAAAATTGTTTGTATATTTTAGATTGCGATATGTAACATGAAAAACATCTGACTGATAGGTATCGGCTATGCTGGTATAATCTGTAAAATCCGAAATTTTTTAGGTTGGCAAAAGGCATATAAAAAATCATAAAATGATAGATAACAGGGACAATGCTTAAACACATTGCCCCTTCATATTTAGGCATACAGGTTTTCAATCCATCTCATCGCTTCCACGTCAGTTACTTTTCCCAAATATCGCTGCGTCGTTGACAAGTGAGCATGCCGCAAGATGACCTTGCTAACAATCTCGATTGGCGTTCCGGATCTGGATGCATGAGTTGCGGCATGGCGTCTGAGATCATGAGGCCTAAGATTCACCCCAGCTGATTCGCCGGCTTTTTTGACCATTATCCGAGCAGCATTGTAGGTGATAGGGAAAATCCGTTTCTCAGGTCCAATTCCTTTGTCCTGGATATATTCTCGAAGTCGATCTGCGATCTTCTGGGGTATGTAAACAATTTCGATTTCCAAGCCACTTTTAGGATCCGGCAACGTGATCTTGCGGTCCTTAACATCAAAAGGTCTGATTTTTAAGGCCTCACCAATGCGCATCCCACCCTTGGCCATCAGTTCCATCATAATTCGATTGCGTGGATTTTCCGTTTTGAAAATAATTTCATCAATCAAGTCTTTTTCAATGATTTTCCATTGCTGCGGGCGCTTTTCTCTGAATATCTTTCGCAGGATCGGCGTGTCGCAGGGGTTTTTGATCTCAAAGTCGATAGTGTTGCGGATGTAATTGAAAAAGGCTTTGAGGCTGGAGTAACGATTGCGCTTGGTGGTTTGGGAATTGCCTTCGGTGAGTCGGGTCAGAAAGGAAAGAATCTCATCGGGGGTGATGGATTCCAGATCTCTTTTACCAAATTCGTTGTTAAAGCGGGTAAACAAAAAATCATAATTTTTCAGCGTATTTTTTTTTCGAGTTGAAGCTGTGGTACTTTAGGTACGATTCTATTGCATGTGATAGTTTCATTAGAAGCCTCCTTTGATGTTTGGGCTGGGTTTAGGGTCCTACCGTCAGATGGGATCGATTTTAAGATTACCCTATGAAATGTGCAATAATTTAAAGGAGGTTTCAAAGATTCGATACAGGCACGGAAGATACAATTCAAATCCTTGCAAAATAATGAAGATTTGCGTATGCATTATAAAAGTGAGGGTATCACCGGATGAGATGGTTTTTTACTAACGCCTGCGTTTCGATGCCTGCAATTGCATTCACCAACCCTAATTATAAAAAATTTATTTTCCGCTTGCTTTTAAGACCTCAATCGTTATAAAAACTCCTGCTCAAAAATTTTTAAGAACCTATGCCTTGTAGTAGTTTTAATCAATGGTCTATCCTAGTTTTTTATACATCGGATAATTGGAATTATGATCATGGTAAAGAAAGACCAAGATTTTTTTAGAAATCGTCTATCGCAGTGGCTGCAAGAACTATTAGATCATGCTGATGATACCCTTGAAAATTTGTTGGAGCCGGAGGAACATTTGGCGGATCCGCTGGACAGGGCCTCTTTTGAGTCTAACAGGAGTACAAAGCTTCGTATCCGCGACAGAGAAAGCATGTTGATTAAAAAAATCAGAAAATCCTTAGAGGATATAGAAAACGGTGAATATGGAATCTGCGAAGATTGTGGCGAAGAAATCTCTATTGAACGCCTAAAGGCCAGACCGGTTACATCGTTTTGTATACGATGTAAAACCAATAGAGAGACCTTAGAGAAACTTACCGGGACATGATACCAATATGGGCAACTCAAAGAAATATTTGAGACTTCAAATTCAAGATCATGCCGGGCTGCGCCTTTTAACAACCTTTTAGTTTCATTGAGGCCAACTTTATAATGGCGTCATCAAATAAAGACGAAAACTTCAACAAAACTAATGCACCTCCCCCTGAAGTGGATGAGATCAACGAGTTAGAGGAAAGTCTTAATCCTGATAAGATGAAGGTTGAGTGCATCTGCCCGAAGTGCGGCCAGAAACACACACTGAGTTTTCACTGGATTGGCAGAGGAACTCCCCGGAAATTCTGCCAGGCTTGCAAGGGTATCAGGTAGAACTGTATTCAAGCGATCTTGTTTTTGAATCAAAATTGATGAAAGGAGAAAGAAATGAATAAAGGAGATTTAGTCAACAAAGTGGCAAAGGTGGTCAGCACTAAAAAAGAGGCACAGGCGGCAGTGGATTGTGTTTTCTCATCTATCACCAAGGCATTGAAAAAGGGAGACACCTTGACCGTTGTCGGCTTTGGTACCTTCAAAGTCGCGCAAAGAAAGGCCCGAAAGGGACGAAATCCGCAGACCGGAGAGGAAATCGATATTAAAGCATCTAATGCTCCTAAATTTACTGCGGGCAAAGCCCTAAAAAGTGCTGTCAATTAGTTATCTACTCAAAAGTCAATTACAGTTTATTCGCACTATGTGAATTTGCGATTGGCATTACATTTCAAACCTATAATCATTTTTGAAATTAATAACGCGATTTATAGAGGCATGCATTACGCACTTTCCCAAAGGGTTGTTTACCCTTTCATTTTTTCATAAAGAAGTTCGGATCAAAACTTGCTGACTATTCGGTCTATTAGTGTAATCGTAGAATTTTAGATTGAGCAATCAAAAACGGGGAGGCAAAAATCATTTTTATCAGTGTGAAATGATCTCGCTCCCCGTTTTTGATTGGTAAGCGGGTAAATATTGACTACTTCTTTTTTTTCTTTGCAGCGGTTTTCTTTTTGGCAGTTTTCTTTTTAGTAGTTGTTTTTTTCTTTGCAGC